>PXDI01000101.1 GCA_003565095.1 PVC group bacterium
CGTCTTTTCATCATTTCAACCATTGCCCGTTTATATCATTTTCAACGCGATTGAAAAGAATTCCCTTGTCCGGCGCTCGACGGCCTTGTCTGCCCTGCGAAGCCTGTGGCGAAGCATGGTGCCGTCGAGCAGACCCGACAAAGCTCGCGACAAAGTTTTTTTTGCGCCCACACACCCACACTCCCACATCCCGGGTCTACAGTCTGCGGTCTACAGTCTGCAGTCTTCCCCTCCCCCACTACTCGGCCATCTCCACCACAATACGATAAAACGCACCGGACGCTGCCATCTCCGGTGCAAAACTTTCCTCGGCGTCGCCATTGGCGCTGATCACCGCGTCTGGCACATCTTCCCAGATTCCCTCCAGCAGACTGGCGCGCTGCTGCAAACGGTAGCTGCGCCCCGCGCGCGCCGGGAATTTCAACGTCAGCGTATTTTCCGCCGCTTCATCGCGCGCTTCCGTCATCGATAAAACCCCGTGCCAATTGCCCTCCGCGTCCCGGCTCGCCCCCGTCACATACAAATCGTTGTAAGTCACACTCCCGCCAAGCTCTTCAACCGGGTCTAACGGTTCAACACCCTCACCCAGCTCATTGTCGGCATGCCATTGCTCGTAGGTTTCCTCCGGTTGCGGAGCTGGCCGGGGATCCTCAAGGCTTTTCCCGCCACGGTAAACGTAGACATCATCAAAAAGCACCTCGCCTCCGCCCCAGCCGACCCAGATCAGTCTACTGATATCCCCTGCGCCATAGGTGTACATGGCGGGATCGTCCGCACCTGTCGTCACCCTGACTGGTTCAGTATAGATGCCTCCCTGCAAATAAATTTCATACCGCCCTTCCTCTCCATTGAGATAGGCCCAGATCTTGTACCAGGTATCACGGTCGATCTGCTGGTCGACGGCCACATTGCTTGCACCACTCCCGATCCCGTCATAAAAGATCGCCAGCACCGAGTCATGACTCCCGTTCCAGGCAATACGGAACGTATTGAGACTTGAAAAGCGAATCTGTTGATTCTGTCCGGTCGCCCCCTGGGGAACGCGGAAACGCAGAAAAAATGTTGCCGATTCACCACTGGAAACAGTTTCAGTCAGATCTTTTTCCGCGCTGTTGTTTGACCCGGTCGGACGAAAATATAGAGCTTGATTGGCAGAATCAGGTTCCGGATCCGCCACGACATCGCTAATACTCTGCCCAGTCCATCCTCCCTGTCCGTGAATTGAGCCCAGTACCAGCTCCTCAAAATTCTCCTGCATGGTCCAACGCGACAACCAATGAGCGTGCAGGGTGATATCGGCAGCAAGAATCAGACTGGCGGTTTCATTCAGCGGATAGTCGGCGAACGTGCCGGCCGCGTCAATTTTCCAGCCAAGCAAGGTGAAGCCTTCACGTGCGGGCAGCGGATTGAAAGCAATCGCCACCTCGGTGCCGTTTGCGGCCGTCACAGCAGCGGGAACGTCCCCGGTTCCGCCGTTTGCCTCATAACTCAGGGTGAATTCGAGTACTTCTACAATCTGCAATGTTCCTGCCACGAACGTCAGGGCATAATTGGCACTCGCCTCCAGCGAACCCTGCTGAATGGCATAGGTTCCCACAGTTTCGCCTGACTCACGTGTGAGCGCGCCGGTCAGACTATCGCCCCCGAAAAGCTGACCGGCGGTAATGGTCCAAGTCAGTTCCGGATCGGGATCATCGAGGCCTTTGACGTGATCGACGGCGGTGACTTGAAGCTGCGCCTGGGTGATCACAAGAGTCCCGTTGGACATCCCCACATAATTCTGATCGGTTACCTCCGCCGTAAAGTCATAAGTGCCAGCATCGACAGGTGTTTCCGATAATCCGTCAAATGTCACCGCAACCGACAAACCGGCGGGAGCGGTGCTTATCGCGGGGCTGCGCCAGGTGGCATTGTAAGCCTGGCTCAAGTTACCGAAAGACAGCGTTGCCTCCGCCGGATGCACGGTAAGGGTCAGATCAAACTCAAGCGACTCGTAGTTAAAACCGTCTTCAGGCGTGAAGCGTACCGAATAATTCGTGGTGCCGGCGTCAGGAACCAGCTCCGCTTCGATAAAAAAAAAGCCGCCGGCGACCCCGACGCCGCTACTGTTTGTCACAGATCCACCCTCAAATACCGCCGCCGCCAACGTCTGCCCATACGCCAAATCACCCACCGAGGGTGCGCTTTCCAGATAGACCGGGTTTCCCGCCACGGAAACCACGGCCGGATCGCTGAGCGCAGTTCCATTGACATCGCTGACCTCCACCCGGTACGTGCCGGAATGACTTACACCGATCGGATCAAACACAAGATTGCTCTGGGTCGCTGCGGAAACCTCCACCCCGTCTTTGAGCCATTGATACGTCAACGGATCGGTACCGGTTGCCTCAACCGAAAGCGTCAGACTTTGCCCGGCAGTCAAATTGGCGCCGGCCGGTTGTGTCACAATCTCCGGCGGGGGAAGCGCGCAGCCCTCAATAATGAAATCCGTCAGCACACCATACAAGGTTTTGCTGGTATTGTTCGCGCTGGAAAACAATGCCATTTCGGAATCGGCAGCAGTAGTACTGATGGTTGCGGTTCCCAGCAGCGTCCAATCATCCTCCGCGGCAAATTTATAGTAGGCGGTAAAAGAGGTACCTTCTTTCACTAGCCGCAACCAAACCGGCCAGTCTGCTTCGGCAGGGAAATTGATCGAACTTGAGCTGCCAATCTGTCCCGGTGTGCTGCCCTCACGCTGAAACAGCACCCTGCGATTTCCGCGCGTATGCAGCGAGACATAACCGCCCTGAGCGAGATTGCCTAAATCGTTGGCGACCAGAATGCCAACTTTGGATCCGTCATCCGTGTAGTTCAGGTTCTGCGACACCACTTTGACCGACACATCAAAGTCGCCGGTAATATCGGTGCGCCGAATCCCGGAAAAGTAATTATCCGCCTCCCACATCCGTTCGCCGCGACTCTGAATCGTGACTGTGCCCTGCTCAACGTCCGCGCGCGCATCCACCCAGGGTTCCTTTGCGATGAATTCCCAAATGGGACGCAATTCGCTGCCGGCAAAGTACTCCTCACAATAATTGACCACATCGGCAACTCTGACATCCACGGACTCTTCCAGCGTGACAGCATTATATGTCGCGGCGGCAGTGATTGCAAATTCACCGAATATGCCGCCCGCCGTATACATTCCTTGAGACGTAATGCTCCCGCCACCGGTTGCCACGCTCCAAGTAAAATCCGGCATAGGAATCAACTCATTGTCATATTGATCATACGCGACAGCGGAAAAAATCGTTTCTCCGCCCGGATACACGCGCACCAGATCCGGCGAGATATCAATCCGGCTGATCTCTGGTGCAGGCTGCATATTGACGTTTAGCGGAAACCAGGTGGACTGACTCACCGTTCCTGAAGAATAAGTCGCCACGGCGGTTAGTGCATAGTCGCCGAGTTCCGAAGGAATCCAAAGAAGTTCGTAGTCGGGACCGGCGGATACACCGCCAAGGGACACGCCGTTGGCAAAATACTCGACCCCGGTCACATCAGCCATGTTCGTGAGTACCGTTTGCAGGGCGAAAGCCGTGCCCAGTCCGTAAACACCCGCTTCAACATTTTTAATCTCAACAAATGGCACCCCTTCAAAAAAGATTTCCTCGCCCTCACTGTTGAGATAACCATCCCGGTCAGAACGGTGACTCCAAAGCATTTCCCAGTTCTCCAGATCGACCGAGGCCTCCAGATCAAAATCAACCCAGCGGTTATTGCTGTCGGACATTACCGTCCATATCCCCGTGGGAACAAAGCGCTGCTCCTCCCCGACATCCATGTTCAAAATCCCCGGAATAAAGTAGTTGTGATGACTCCAGGAGGTCGCCGTATCCTTGTCGAAAACCCGCCAGGCATCTGCCTCGTTCCAGGTGGCATCAAGCGTGATACCATGCGAATGATTGCCGATCAGCGGTGCGTGTGGGAACTCACCGGAACCGGCCAGAAACGCCAATTCGCGAATCCGCGGTGAATTGTAGGTCTGGTAAGCATCAAAACCGGTAAAGCGAAAGTAGCGATACCCCGGAAACGCGTCACTTACTGTCACCGGATGCGAAACACTATGCGAGACACCTTCCGAGGACGTCACGGTCAGTTCAACCGTATACGTTCCCGCCGCAGCAAAAGCGTGGGACACTTCCGCCCCCGTACCGGTGTTACCATCGCCGAAATCCCAGGCGTACGCACTCAGAGTAGCTTCGTATTCCGCCACACTTGCAGAGGCATCGAACTGGATTGGACGCCCGGCAACTTCGTAATTCCGCGAGAAGTTGAAGGCCGCGGCAGGCACCACTCTGCGCACAAAAACTTCCTGCGTGGCGGCGCGACGATTGCCGTCGTTGTCTTCCACGATCACCCGCAGCCACCAAGTGCCGGGTTCCTCTAGCGTATGGGATGCGGTGGCGTTGGTACTAATCACCTCCGTTCCCTGAAACCCGGTGTCAACGGTCCATCCATGCAGATAGCGCTTGCTGTAATCGGTAATCGCCTCCTGCGATTTTAAAATCTGCCAGGTGTAGCCCACGATGCTGCCGCCGTTGTTGGCAGAGGACGCGGAGGCGGCGGCGGTAAAGGTCAGCGGCACAGCGGCGTCTGTCACATCAATGTTCAGAACCGCATCCGGGCGCAGAGCCAGATCCGCCTTAGTCTGGGCAAACATCCACTCCACAATATCCGCCACGTTCCATCCCACCCGGTGCGGACTGTGCCCGGTATCCTCAATCCACCAGAAAACATTGTCCAGCGCGCCGGCTTTTTCCAACTGATCGAAAGCATGTTCCGATGCGCGGGGATTGCTGTTGCCATCGTCCGCCCCCTGTAAGGAAAAAATCTTTACATCCAGAATGCTTTCAAGGCAGTTTTCTTCAAGATTTTGAAAACCACCGGCGGATGGGACGATAGCCGTAATCAAGGGAACGCCATTGTAGTCCGGCAGACTGGCATACGCATGGGACAGGATCGTCATCGAAGATCCACCCCGCGACCAACCGGAGCCATACACACGATTGGTGTCAATGTTGTACTCCGTAAACAACCAGTCAAATACCTCCAGAAACAGAAAAGCATAATCGCTGTAAACCGGCGGCGCATGAAGGGGTCCCGGACGATTCTCGTGCAGAAACGCCACCACATAGGCGGGATGGTTTGTGCGAAAATGATCCAGCGCCATGGCCTCGGCGAGACGTCCCCGACCATATGTGGTGAAAACCAGAGGAAAACCATCCGGCGGCGCCACCGCGTCGGCTGGCGGAACCATGATCTCGTATTCCATCGTATCCGTGTGACCAAATACCCGGCTGCCGGTAAAAGAGCGTTGATCAAAGAGCGAATTCGCATTTGCAGCGTCTATCATATTGATATACGTATTCCGTGCATCCGTCATGGCGGAAGGAAACGCCCCGGCATCCACCGAACGGGGCTCCATGAATTCATCCGGCACCATTTGCGGGAACGGATAATCCAGTTGCGCAAACACATTCATGCTTGCGAGCACACACACCACAATTAGTGACATCCCGCGCATAAAAAACTCCTTAATCATTTAACATAACTAAACTATACTAAAAACGCCCTCCCGGCGCAATTGCGTTTATTCGCAATGACTCGTTCGCATATACGAATGTGTCTATTGCCTGGTTTGCTGGGAATAATAGGGATAAGCAGGCCCTCCCGCAGCCGCACCCGCTCGACGGCCTTGCTCAGCGGACGCCCGAGCGCGAAGACAGTTCGACGGCTTTTGCGCAGACCCGACAAAGCTCGCGACAAAGTTTTCCGGCCCCCCCCGCTCGCTGAGCTTGCTCAGCGTGCGGAAGAATTCAGCCCAACCGCCCGCAAGCTCAGTGGACGCCCTCCCCGCTCGACGGCCTTGTGCCGTCGAGCGGAAGGATTCAGGCAAACGGCAGCCAGTTCAGACGCCACTTTCCCCGCCGAACCGGTTGTGCTTGCGGTAGGCTGCGGGCGGAAACCCGCA
>PXDI01000095.1 GCA_003565095.1 PVC group bacterium
AAAGATATCGAGGACGATTTCAGCTTTTTAGGTTTTTTTCCGGTGATTAGTTTTGGTATGGCATATCGTTTTTAACTCGCATCCATTCGGGTTCAGATCAGTCGCAAACAGGGAACGCGCCGCGTGGGATTGTTGCCGCGTTTGACTTCGATGCGCTGTTTGTGATAATTTTTATTCATTCAGCTTTCAGGTCATGCAATAACGGCCGTTTTTCGTTATCCTGAAAAGCAATATCACAAAACATTCATTACGGCACACGTTTGCCGGGAAAGTCAATTATATGTTTTCAAAGAATTCATTGCGGATTTTTGCTACGTTCATTTTGGGTTTCGTTTTAAATTCATTCGGGGCGGAGCAGGTCACGCGTAGTGTCTTGCATAATCCTTATCAAGATGTGGACTGGGAAACGTTTGAGCACCACCGTACATGTCTGCATATTCACACTCGTGAGAGTGATGGTCACCTGCCGCCGAAGGATACTGTGAAGGAGTATGTTGCCGCCGGTTATTCGATTCTGGCTTTGACGGATCATGATACGATGCGTTCAGCGCAGACCACATGGCCATGGTCCGATTATGGTATTGATCTCGATGCCTTTGAAAACGCAGTTCTTCCGGTGCAAGGCAATGAGATTTCGCGTCCTCACCATATCGGAAGCTATTTTATCGAGTACGGGGCACCGGAAGAAAGGTCAGAAGAGGTTGTGCTTACGGAAATCGGTTCGCGCGGTGGGCTTGCTGTTATGTTTCATCCCGGCCGCTACAGCCACCCGCCGTCATGGTATGTGGAGCTTTACCGCCGGTTTGATCATTTGGTCGGGATGGAAGTTTATAATCAAGTTGATCGTTATCCGCAGGACCGTGCGATGTATGACGCCGTGCTGGCTGAACTGATGCCGTCACGCCCGATGTGGGCTTTTGCTAATGATGACTACCATAGAGATGCGCACTTCGGTATATCCTTTACGATGTTTCTGCTTCCGCCGGACGGATTAGAAGAGGATAATTTTCGTCAGGCGATGTTGCAGGGACACTTTTTTGCTGTTTACGATCCCTCGCGCGACGCATCGGGGATGATACTTCCCAGAGCTGTAAAGGTGTCTGAATCAGATATAAAAATCACTGCGGATGCTCCTGACGAAGCTGTCGCCTGGATCAGTCACGGCTGCATTATTCATCGGGGCAAGCGGCTGCCTCTGACCCTCAACCTCGGCAACTATGTCCGTGCGGTGATCGAAGGTGCTGACGGAGCAAAAACCCTTGTACAGCCTTTTGCGCTATCCGGCGGGGAGGCGATGACCACGAGTAAGCTGGTTGTGGAAAACGGTGAGGGCACGGGGGAATATATTGAGGGGGCGATGAATGCCCCGGTTCGTGCGGGAGAAGCCCCGGAAGGCAAGGTTTTCGATCGTTGGACAACAGAGGAAATGGCGCGAATCGAAGATCCGTTGGCGCGGGAGACCGCGGTCAACCTGCAAGGCGCTGATAAAGTGCGTGTTGTCGCAACGTTCCGTCCTCCCCGAACATATGACGTTACTGTAGAGAACGGACTTGGCGGCGGCACAGCTTTGGAGGAGGCTACCCACCGGATTCAGGCGGAAATACCGGAAGGAATGGCGTTTGATTACTGGAGCGGGGATACAGACTTGCTGGATGGTATATGGTCTTCTGTGGCGGAATTGACCATGCCCGCCCGTCCGGTTGCGTTTCGCGCTCATTTCACGGAATCCTACACTTCTCCGCCGGAATTGGTGAATACCGGTTTTGAAGCGGGGCTTGAGGGTTGGAAAGCCGATCCGGATGTTGTGCGCATTTTAGATGCGGATGACGGCACGCGCTACTTGCGGATACCGGAAGCTTCCGGAGCCCGGCGTCTGATCAGCGGGGTGCCGGTCTCTCCCGAGGAGCGTTTGACTCTGATATTTGATGCGCGGCTTGATCGGGACGATGTCGGAGCTCCGGTAGGATTCATTATCCAGAAGCAGGATGGATCCGGTGTGGCATCGCCTGCGCAGTTGCGGGTTAGCGGTACGGAATGGCGTCCCTATGCATTATCGACAGTTATGGGTTCAGACCGCGAGTTTGAGGAGATCAATATAGACTTCTGGATATGGGTTCCAAGAGGCCGCGAACTTGACGTAAGGAACCTTCGCGTGCGGATTCATTGATTCCCTGCCTCTGAGTTCTGCAGGGTGTCCCATGGTGGTGGGAGCTTCCAGCTCCCGCGTCCGGGAGCAAGATGCTCCCGCCACTTTGCGCAAGTCGCCGTGACTAGGTGCTAGGGTATTGCTAGGGACAGACAACTTATTGGCCATAAACTCGGGTTTTATTGGCGAAATAACGCTTTGCGGAATGTCTCAACTGTCTTTTTGTACAAAAATGTACACAAGGCGCATGATGCCGATAGTTTGTCTGTCCCTGTTTTCTGTAAATGACAAAACTTTTGAGAACCGCTCTAAACAAACCTGCCTTTATTCATGGTGTATCTCGTTCCGGCAGAATCGCCGGTGCGCGGGTCGTGTGAAACCAGCAGAACCCCGCCGCCGTCAGTGGCGAATTCAACGATATAGGCCATCACTTCGGCGGCATTATCGTCATCGAGGTTACCGGTCGGCTCGTCGGCCAGCAGATACAGCGGATTGTTAATCAACGCCCTGACCAGAGCGACGCGCTGGCGCTCTCCGGTGCTGAGGCTGCCGGGCTTGTGATGCAGGCGCTCGGCAAGGTTGAAGCGCTTTAAAAGCTCTTTAGCTCGCGCAAGGCTTTCCGTGCCGGCCAATGCCGCCAACATTACATTGTTGATTACATCAAGGTAGGGTAGAAGATGAAACTGTTGAAAAACGAAGCCGATCTTCCCGGCGCGCATCCGCGCGCGATCTTCGGTGCTGAGCGCATACAAAATATGCTCATCAATAGTAACTTCTCCGTGGTCCGGCAGCAGCAGGCCGCCGGCAGACAGCAGCAGCGTGGTCTTTCCGCAACCGCTGCGCCCGTTAACCGTAACAAGCTCTCCCGGCTTGATCTCAAGGCTTATTGAATCAAGGGCTTTTACCGGAGCATCCGTCGAATAGAAAGTTTTGCTTAGTTGGTGAATTCTCAGACTCATGATCAATCCTCCGCCAGTATTTTTGCCGGATCAATATGCGCTGCCGCAAGCGCCGGTATCACGCTGGCAAGACAGGCCAGTGCCGGTGCTGCCAACAACGCCGCAACCGGCATAACAGGATCAAGCAGCGTCAAAACATTGGCTTTGGTAATTGCAACGCCGCTCCAGACAATGCCGCCGTACAAACCCAGCGCACACCCGGCAAAACCGCCGATTACCCCCATCAACAGGGCTTTCAAAAGAAAGATTGCCAGAATCTCGCGACGCAGAAACCCCAGCGCCCGTAAAATGCCGATTTCGCCGCGTCGTTCACGCACGTTTGCAAATATCGTGAGCATTATCCATAAGGCGGCTCCAGAAAAAAGAAGCGGCAGGAGCACAGCGGCACGGCGCTCCTTGTCGCGACGCATTTCGTCGCGCTGTTGCAGAACCGAAGCGACAACCCGCCGGTGCGCTTCGGCCGCCTGTTGGCGCACTTTCGCCCTGGGTGCAATAAGCGAGCTGAACTCGTAGACTTTTGCATGAGGCAGAATGGCCTCCACTTCTGTATGTATTTTGCCCAGATCGTCAAGGCTGCAAACACATTCAAGGGCGAATATGCCGTTGATCCGGTTTTCTTTTCCAAGTATCTCCTGGGCATCTTGTAACGGAATGGATACGGTGAAATCATCATCACTGCCGCGGCGGGCATGAATTCGGTTAATAACGAATTCCCTGCCGGCAAGCGTAATGGTCTCTCCCGGGCGCAAATTCAACGCCACGGCAATTTCCGCGCCAAGGTTAGCCATCCCGTCGGGAATACGGCGGACAATCGGAGAACGATACTGATGGTCTTCGGTCAGAAATTCCGGTTTAGTAAAAACCGGCACCTGGCCGCTGATGCCGGAAAGCATGATCCCGGTTTCCTGTTCCTCCCAGAATATTCGTTTTTGCAGCACCGGCAGCAAATGGTTGAGCGTGGTCAAATCACCGTGCGCCAGTTTCCACACATCATCATAATCCATATAGGTATCGGGATGACCGAGCCTGCGGAACTCGGCCATGTCCTGCTCTTTATTCATAATCAAGACATTGTGGCCCATGTCGCGCATGATTCGCCGGTAGCGATTTTCGAGCTGGGTCATTTCCGACCGCAAGTTTTTCTCGGTTTCAATGACGATATTTTCCGTGCTGAGATCATGCGCGCGTAATTGCAACACGATAATCAGCGCGCCGGCCGTAGCGGCGGTCAAGGACAGCAGTCCGGCGCAGAAACCAAGCCTGCGGTGCTTTATTTCATAAACAACAATGTTCCAGTGTTTCATGATGCCTCGCTTCATTCCAGCCGCCTGCCCGTCAGCCGGAACACGGCAAAAAGTGCCACAATAATCAATATAATGACGGCTAAAAATATGCCCGTTACCAGACCGCGGATATTATCATCCACCTCCACGGTTTCCGTCTCGATGGCCGGCTCAGCAACTTGCTCTTCGGGGAAGACTTGATGCATACGCTCCGCAAAAACATCAAGCGGGTCGCGACCATCGTCGCGTTGCGCGTTTGTGGAATCCGGATGCAAGGCGCCCGGCCTTATTTCGTTCGCGCGTTCGAGCTCTGCGGAAAGGCGCTGTTCGGCTTCACGCCCCCTGTCTTCAAAGTCCGACATTGAGCTCACTGGCGCAAGCATTTCATCAGAAATAATTTTCACCGCTTCATTCCAGTTTTTCGAGATCAACAGATCGATTCCGGGATTGAGCATTTTTACTTGGCAGCTGCACGGTCCGGCCAGAAATTCCGCTGCATCGGTCAGCGTGGCGCTGGTTATGCCTTTACCTACAATAGACCATAGACATATACCCCGGCCATAGAGCGGGAAAATCATGGGGTGATCTTGCAAATCCGCCAGATCAGGTTCGCTGCCGATCAACATGCTAATCAAAAATTCCTCCGCAGCATCATTGCGGGAGACGCGCTTGATGGCAAACTCCAGCTTGGGCGGTTCGGTCCCGGAACGACTGTCCCACCACTCTTCAACGTCAGGAATTTCCAGAACCTGCTCGAGCCGGGTAAGTTCGCGTGAAAGCAGTTCATAAACCCGATTGTCCCTGGTTCGGTCACCGCTTTCCAGCATAAGCCAGACCGGGATGCCGCGCGCCAGTTCTTTGGCGGCCGCGCGCCGCGCTGGGGAATCGAGCAAACGGGTAATGGTCGCAGGATCGGCCGCCCCTTTCCACAACGCTTCATCCTTGTTGCTGATTGCCGGATAACGCAGCACCATCCAGGGCAGCTCCGGAAGAACAGCGATATCGTCCAGATACCGGTCCATGGCGCGCGGTTGCTCGCCAATGTCGATCAATGACACCTTGAGATTGGCATATCGGGCGGTTTTTCCCTCCAGCATTTCATTAATGGTCTCTATTTTGACGGAAGAAACATTGCCATCATAAAAAATGCTAAGTCGATATGGATCGGGTTCCCAGAATTCCACCGAATAGCGGAAAACCGGGATCGGACAGGCTTCGGCGGGAGACACTGCCAATGCCGCCAGCGCAAAAAAAGCGACAGACAGAATATAGGCACGTATTGCAGATATCCGGTATGTTATTGTCATTGCAGTTCCACTTCGATGCCGATAATTAGCGTTCCATGTGGCGAACCCGCGAGTCCCGGGGAAACAAAAGCGCCATCATGATTTTTTCAGCATTCTTGATTTGTGTAGCGTGCTATTCTTTAAGCCCTCTTTGAGGCAAATGTTTTTTAGAACAATTTGTCTAACTGTATCCAATATTTGATCCCGGTGTCCGGATAACCGACAGTTGTAGAGTATTCGTCATCCAGTAAATTGTCGATAGACGCAGTTATCGATAAGTTGTCGCTGAAGAAGCGCGTCAGACGGACGCGTAGATCCGTAAAATC
>PXDI01000122.1 GCA_003565095.1 PVC group bacterium
GAATTATTCATGAGGAAAGGTTTTAACCACCCGTTCACTGCGTTCACTGGAGTACACTGAGAACACGGAGTGGGATTATGACTTGCAAAGCTGAAGCTTATTGAAGAATCGTTGGAATAAAGAATACTGGAGAAAAAAATATAATATTAATCCTTTTCTCCCCCTCCGTGGACTCCGTGTACTCCAGCGGAGCTGAGCGACGCGGGTGGTAAAAATTTATCTGCAAGTTAATCATTGATTTTTCAAGAAGTTGATGAATAGATCAGGTTAGGAACAGTGATATAATGAAAAGAATATGTATGATTGCATGTGTCTGTATACAGGCATGGTGTGTGTTTGCGGCAGATTCTCTCAATCTGGGGGCGTTGCTGCTGGAAGAGGGGGATACCCACGGTGCGGCGATTGAATTCCGGCGTGCGGCGGCGTTGAATCCGGCCGGTGCGCAGCGTGGCGGTTATCTGGGTGCCGCGGGTTACGCTTATTTACGCGGGCGGCAGCTTGAGCTGGCCGAACAGATGATTGATGAAATGGAGGATACCTATCCGCGGCTGGAGTTTGAGGCGATGCTGTTGCGCGGAGAGACGGCGCGTCAGCGGTCTGATTGGCGCAATGCCGCATTCTATTACGGGGCGGCAGAGCGTGCCGCCGGAGAGGATGGGGCGGATGCAGCAAGGGAATATGTTATCCGTCAGCATGCCGGCGCTTTGTTCAGGGCGGGTGATCGTCCAGCGGCACAGATGGCGGCAGAGCAGTTGCCGGCGGACGCGGCCGTGCCGGTCCGTGAGGTGTTGGACGATTATGAGCGCGGACGCAACAAGCGTCCGTGGCTTGGTGGATTGCTCGGACTTGTGCCCGGTATGGGCTATTTGTATTCGGGTGAGACCGCCAATGCGGCACGCTCGCTTATCCTGAATTCCATCTTTATCTTTGCAATGGTTGATACTGCCCGGAATGATCAATGGGGCGCATTTGCCGCAGTAACTTTTTTTGAGCTGACATGGTACAGCGGCAGTATATACGGTGGGATTGATGCGGCACATCGTTATAACCGGCGCAGAGTAAACGAAACAGCGCATGTCATCGAAGGCGATGGCGCAATGCGCATGAATGCGGCAACCCTGCCGTTGTTGAGTTTTCAGATCGAGTTTTAGCTGTAAAAAGCAGGGACAGACAGATTATCGCACCAAAACCCCCGCCGCTGACGGCATTTTTGTAATATTGGACACCTGATACAGGCTGGAGGTGGGGGGTCGGGTTAAGCGACTGGCGGGTAGATAAGTTGTCTGTCCCTACGTGGGATTATTTCTGCGGATACTGACGTCGATTCAGCGGCAGGTGGTTTTGCGACAATAAACTTGTTTCCACGGCATTGATATGGCATTTTCTGGGCAATAAATTAGAGCGATGGTGTATTAAAGATGGTGAAGCGGGGCAGGGGCGCTCGTTAAATGTGTGACAGCCGGAGAAAAGTGAATGTCGAGACTGAATCCTTGGTTCTTTCGTTTCCGCATTTTCGGTCTCTCAGTAAAGTTTATTATGAAGGACTGCCCCCTGCCTGCGGATTATAACTGGCTTGCGGGATAGGCTGTTGGCCGGGAATGACCGGTGCAAGTGGGAAATGGGAGAAGCATGTCGCAATTGAATAAGACATCAGGGATTTGGGACAATCATGGACGGGGACCGATTGGTGAATTTCTGCGCGACAGAATCAAGCCGGGTGCAAATCTCTCTTTTGTTTCTGCCTACTTTACCATCTACGCCTATGCCGCGCTTAAGGGTCAGTTGGAATCGATCAATCATCTACGCTTTCTTTTCGGCGAACCGCGCTTTATTCAGTCACTCGATCCAGAAAAGAGTGAAAAGAAGGCATTTCGGATCGAAAATGACGCGCTTGCGCTGGCAAACAGGCTGAATCAAAAGCAGGTAGCGCGGGATTGTGCGCGGTGGCTTGAGCAGAAGGTTGATGTCAGATCCATTATCAAGCCCGGCTTTCTGCACGGCAAAATGTACCACACGGACAACAGTGGTGTATCTGAAGCCATTATCGGCAGCTCGAATTTCACGGTCAGCGGCCTCGGGCTGGGGGCATCCGGCAATAATGTTGAACTCAATCTTGAAGTCAATGACAACCGGGATCGCATTGATCTAAAAAACTGGTTCGATGAAATGTGGGACGACCAGAGCCTTGTTGAAGATGTTAAGGCGGATGTGCTGGCCTATCTTGCGCAGTTATACCAGAACCATTCCCCCGAGTTTATTTACTTCAAGACGCTTTTTCATATCTTTGAGGATTATCTTGCCGATGCGGAGAAGGGTGGTCTGCTGGACGAGAAGACCGGCTTCTTTGAGTCAAAAGTGTGGGACATGCTCTATGATTTTCAGAAAGACGGAGTCAAAGGCGCAATAAATAAGATTCTCAAGCACAACGGCTGTATTATCGCGGACAGTGTCGGTCTTGGTAAGACATTTGAAGCTCTGGCGGTCATCAAGTATTTTGAACTGCTGAATGGGCGGGTTCTGATCCTGTGCCCGAAAAAACTCGAAGATAACTGGCGGGTATATCGGGAAAACGATACACGCAATCCACTGCTCTCCGACCGCTTTGCTTATACAGTCATGGCGCATACGGATCTGGGGCGGGACGCCTACGATACCCACAACTGGGGCAATTATGATCTGGTCGTCATTGATGAATCGCACAATTTCCGCAATAACGCACGCGGTAAAGATCGCGATGACGGGACACGCCGCATTACCCGCTATGAATTCCTGATGGATAAGGTGCTCAAGGGCGGGGTGAATTCGAAAGTGTTACTGCTTTCCGCCACACCGGTGAACAACAGCCTGAAAGATCTACGCAACCAGTTGCTGCTGATTACGCAGGATACGGACACGGCATTTCAGAAATCGCTGGATATCTTCAGCATATCGCAGGCGATGAAAAACGCCCAGACGCACTTTACGCAATGGGCCGATCCGAAAAAGAACCCCGAACGCAAAGTCAGCCGACTGCTTGACGTCTTGGATTCCACGTTTTTCAAGTTACTGGACGAGCTGACCATTTCCCGTTCACGCCGTCATATCGTCAATTACTACGGGAGCAAAGGTATCGGCGAGTTTCCGGTCAGGTTAAAGCCGATTGCGCTGCATCCGGTAACGGACATCAAGGGATTCTTCCCGTCTTATGACGAGCTGCATGCCGCTATTTCAGAGTACAAACTGACGATCTTCAGCCCGACGGTATACATTCTGCCGGAATTTATTCACGAGTATCCTGAAGCTGCCGAAGATGCTTCTGTACTGGAAGACCAGAAAAAGCGTGAATCTTATCTGATCGGCATGATGCGGACAAACTACCTCAAGCGGCTTGAAAGTTCGGTACACAGCTTTGAGATATCCATTGAGCGGACAATCAAGAAGATCGATAACCTTCTCGAAAAGATAGATCACTTCGATGGAAATTTCGACGAATACACGCGACCGGATTTGTTCACGGATCAGGGCGAAGAAGAAGAGGCAGAACTGCTTGAGCGGCTGATGGTCGGCAAGAAGCTGCCCATACGCCTGGAACACATCAAACGCAAAGACTGGAAAAGTGACCTCAAGAAAGATCGTAAGCAGCTAATCGACATACACGAAAAGGCCGCTGCGGTAACGCCGGAGCGTGATGCCAAGCTGCAGGAGCTGAAACGCCTGATTCAGAACAAGGTAACCAAACCTTTCAATGCCGGCAACCGTAAGGTACTTGTTTTTACCGCATTCGCCGATACGGCAATGTACCTTTACCGGAGTCTCCAGAACTGGGTCACGGATGAATTAGGCGTGAACTGTGCGCTGGTCACCGGGGCAGGCGACAACCGGACAACATTTAATCCCGCCGGCTATCAACGCCAGACTGATTTTATTTCGATTCTAACCAACTTCTCGCCGCGCTCAAAGCTGCGCGATCGCATGTCGAGCATGCCGCAGGAAGGCGAGATCGACATCCTGATTGCCACGGACTGCATCTCTGAAGGTCAGAACCTCCAGGATTGCGATTATCTCGTCAATTACGACATTCACTGGAATCCGGTACGGATTATCCAGCGTTTCGGCCGGATCGACCGGCTCGGCAGTACCAACAAGCAGATTCAGCTTGTGAACTTCTGGCCTACCGAAGATCTCAATAAGTACATCAATCTTAAAGATCGTGTTGAGGCGCGCATGGCGATGGTTGATCTTGCAGCCAGTGGCGCGGACAACCTGCTTGATCCTGATCAGCTTGAAGATCTGATGAACGAGGAGTTGACATATCGCGAGAAACAGCTCATTCGGCTCAGGGACGAGATTATTGATCTGGAAGAAATGGATGACAACGTCTCGCTCAGCGAGTTCACTCTGGATGACTTCCGGGTGGAGCTGCTCAACTATCTTGCAAGTAATCGTAAGGCGCTCGAAGAGGCTCCGGGCGGGCTGTATGCGGTTGTGCCGACCTTGAGCCAAACCAAAGAAAAAGAGCTTTTTGACAAGAACTGGCATGAGATAGTGCAGCCGGGCGTCATCTTCTGTTTGCGGCACAAAAACCCGCCGCAGGAGAAACGGTCGTCGAACGTCAATCCGCTGGGAAGGTACTACCTGCTCTACATCCGGGAAGACGGAACCGTCCGTTTCAACTTCACTCAGGCAAAGACCGCGCTCTCCATGTTTCAGAAGCTGAGCGCAGGCAAAACCGAACCATACAAAGCGCTCTGTGATATGTTCGACCGAGAGACCGACGGCGGTAACAACATGGACAAATACAGTAATCTGCTTTCAACGGCGATCAAGTCCATTGTGCGCACTTTCCAGAAACGCACTGCGGCGGGCCTCCAGTCCGGCCGGGATTTCGTGATTCCCGACAAAAAAGAGCAGGCCAAGGATGACGAAGACTTTGAGCTTGTGACATGGCTGGTGATCAAGGGGGCGGAATAATGGAGAAAATATTGCAGATTTTCCTGTTGACCCCAGCCCTCCCTGTGGTATCTTACTATCAGCAAACCCGCCGAGCCTATGCCCTTCGGGGCACGCTAAAATTTGGTGGGTTTTTGCTTTTTGGTTTACAAAAAAGGGCGATTTTTCACATTGACAGCATCGCGTGTCTGCGCGACACTTATCCTAACAATACCCGCCAAGCCTATGTCCTTCGGGATATGCTCAAATTGGCGGGTTACTCTTTTATAGGGAGGTCGGCATGAGTTACACAAAGCCTCCCTGTTCCTACGAACAACAACTCGATATCCTGAAATCCCGCGGCTTGGTTGTTCATGATGAAGCAAAGGCGCTTCACTGTCTTGAACACCACAACTACTATCGGCTTTCTGCATATCGTTGCGCTCTGACTCCACAGGGCAGTCCCGAGTGGGGAGAAATTTGAAAGGTATTACCCATTGAATTAGGTATTGAATTAGGTATCGTGTTGCCGGAATGCAAGGAAGAGAATTAGAAATGACAGGTAACGATCTGCGACAATCTATAGCCTCCGCGCTGGCAGGGGTAGAAAGCGCCCCGCTCAAGGATGCGGCCCTTGCTTTACTGGATACGCTGGGATATCGCAGTGAGCGCACACTCGATCTTGGCGGTGATCCGCAAGCCTTTCTCGACCAGTTTGACAACCGTCCTGACCGTCCTTTCCGGCAGGACAAAGCGCTGTTCGAAAAATGGCGGCAGGTGCATTTGCTCTTTCAGCTTACCGATAACGAAATTCGCGGCTCATCCGCACAGGGCGAACTGGCATTTGATTCAAGCGCGGAATACGATGGAAAAAACTACCAGTCCTACCTGTTTCTTGCCCTTGAGCTTGAAAAAGGCAGCTACACCCGCACTAAACTGTCCGACATCACCCGCGAGATAAACCGTCTGTTTGATATGCCGGTGATGGTGTTTTTCAAGCAGGAAAACCTGCTGACTCTGGCCGTGATAGAC
>PXDI01000278.1 GCA_003565095.1 PVC group bacterium
AGACCGCAGACTGAAGACTGAAGACAGAAGACAGAAGATGGCGCATGGCAAAAAAGCATTCAATCAATGCCGGAGGTGAGGAATGGCGCGGGATGGACGCCACTGCTGGTTATGATGCCGCTCGCTGGCTGGGTGATATCCGGCGTGCGCAACGCGCCATTCCGCGTATCCGGCAGCGCGATTTTCAATTAAAGCTGTGCGACCGCCACGGGAAACCGCTGGCAGGACAGACCATCGCGATTGAACAGAAGCGCAGCACTTTTCCGTGGGGCGATCAGTTGTGGCATCTTGACCGGCTGGTACGTCTCGGTCGCCAGGAGCACGACGATGCCGTTGCGTGGCAGAAGGTTTTTGCCGGACTTTTCAATGCCTGTACCGCATTGCACTATTGGACCGAGCGGCCGCGTAACGATGGGCCGAAGAGCGAGGAATGGCAGGGCTATCCTAAATATGACGCCCTGCAATGGTGTGTGGACTGGGGAAACGCTGAGGGGCTGCTGGTCAAGGGGCATCCGCTGTTCTGGTCGATTCCCAAGGCTGTGCCGGAATGGCTGAAACGTTATGATTACGCAACGCAATTGCGCTTTCTTGAGGTGCGCATCAGAACAATCACCGCGCGTTTCCGTGGCAAGATCAGACTTTACGATATAGTTAACGAGCCGCTGTGGGAGCCGGCCTTCCGTAATCTGCCGCGGCGCAACTGGCCGCATCTGGAAAAGATCAGTGCGCTGGCCGCAATGATTGCGCAGGTGCAGCGCTGGGCGCGTGAGGAGGATCCTGATGCGACCTATCTGGTGAACGATTACGGAATTATGTTGGGTGATCACGCGGTACGTGCCGTGGCGCGTGATGGTACGAAGGTAACGGCTGATTTTCAACTGAAGCGTTATATCCAACTGCTGCAGGCTTTGCAGGAACGGTCGGCGGCACCTGATGCCGTCGGATTGCAAAGTCATACCGCCGGCTGGGGACACCACGACCGGCAGGTGGCGACTTATGAGGCGATTGGTGAGGCGACCGGTCTGCCGGTGCATGTGACCGAATTCTGGGCGCAAACGGGGCACTTACGTGAAAAGGGATTGCCGCAGGACGAAATAGACGCCCGCCAGGCGGAATATGTCATAAACTATATTACTTGTGCATTCGGATGTCCGTGGGTGGAGGGCTTCTTCTTCTGGGGTATGATGAAGGATTTGATACGCTTTAATGCGTCCGGCGGATGGGAAACCACGCCAGTGTATGATGCTTTGCAAAGAAAGCTCCGCGGTGAATGGATGACCCGCGCCACGGCGGTGACTGACCGTACCGGTACAGTCAAGCTGCGCGGCTTCCATGGTGAATATGCTTTGCGACTTATGCAAGGCCGCCGCGTCATACGCGGCGGTTCCCGTTTCAGTGTCCAGCCCGGCCGCGGCACGCAGCGCGTTGTGATTACTGTATAAAATTCCCGGCAGGGACTGTTGCGGGTCATTTATTGAAGTAAATCCCGATGTTGCAGCCGACCCAGCGTTCGATTGATCCTCCGGCGGGGATGCCGAGAATCATGCGTTGGTCACTGGGGATGTTCAGCAGTTCGCTTTCACCCGATTCGGGATTAATCCATACCATGGTTGAAGATCCGCCGCCATCAAGGTTGATTGCCTCCCACGCGCCGAAGTAGTGCAGCCATTTCGCGGTTTCACGCATGGTGGTGCCGATACTGTGCAGTGGACGGCGTCCGTCAATCACCAGCATAATGACATAGCGACTTTCGCGGCAGTGTCCGATGGCCGTACGTGGGCCGATGTCTGACGGATTGTTTTCGCCACGCAGGTTGCCGTCATTAACCAGTCTGACATACCCACCGACCGCATGCCGGCTGTTGTCAATGGCGGTATCCGGGCCGGTGTTGGTGATCTGCGGTACTCCGTCGTTGGTAATCACAAACGCCCGCCGGTTACGTTCCGATGGCGAAACCAATATGCCGTTGGAGACCGCCAGTCCGCGCAATGTGGCGAGACCGGGCTCATTGCCGGTGGGGGAATAGTAGTTGGCATTGATTGCCAGAATGACCGGTTTGCCGTCAGTCCGCAGTCTCTCAATAAACGCCCGCGTTGTTTCTCGTGAAGTTTCCTTTTGATTCATCTGCCAATCTTCAGCACGTCCGGTAACCTCAAAGCCGAGACCCGCAACATGCAGATCAATTCTGACTGCCTGTATTGAAAGCCGGCGTGGCAGATTTGTGGCAACCGATGTATGCCGGACGCCGGGATATACTTCCGTCGCGCTTTCCCAGTCAAACGAATCCGCAATTACTCGCTCATGGCAACCGGCGGCCAACACTAGCGCAATTATCAATAAATATCTCATACTGTGTAATCTTACGCTGTTTCCCTAATTACCGGAATCTGACCATAACAGTACTGGTCGTCCGGCGAGTTCATCGCTCCATCCGGATGAATCAGCTTTCCGGTATATAGTCTGTCCCGGCGCGCCCGAAAACAATCCAATTCCTATTTGCTCCGGTACGTTACCGCTAAAATATAAATGCTCAAGGTTACTGCAGCCCGCAAAAACAGACCTTCCCAGTCTATGCAGGTTTGCGGGCAAGACTATTGACTCTATACTTTCACAATTCAAAAAAGCATAATCTCCGATTTCCCTGACATTTGCTCCTATCACAATGTTTGTCAGGTTAATGCAGTTTCTGAATGTCTGCATCGCGATGACGTTCAGGCCATCACCGATCCTCACGCTTTCCAGCATGCGGCAATTATGCAAAGAATTGCGGCCAAGACTGTTAACTCCGTCGGGAATCTCCAGCCGGCGCAAATTGCGACTATTAAAAAATGCATAGTTCTCAATGGTGGTCATCCCGGGTGGTATATGCACTGTTTCCAAATGCAGGTTGCCGTTAAACGCATACTCTGTTATTCTTTCAATGTTTTCGGGGATGATAAAGACTTCATCTGGACGATTCTCTGGATACCTGATGAGCTGGTTGTCTTTTGATAACAGTACGCCTTCAAAGCTGTAATATGTCTGGTTATCCGGTGCTACATGAATGGACTCTAGTCTGTGGTTGTGCCTGAATACATTTTCCCCAATATTCGTTACTCCAGCCGGTAGCGTAATTGTTGAGAGATGCAGGCACTCTTTGAAGGCCATATCGCCAATTACCGCCAGTCGGCTGTTTCCTTGAAAGGTGATGCTTTCAAGATGCTTGCAGTTCTGGAAAGCTCTTGGGCCGATGTTGGTAATACCGTGCCCAAGAGCGATATGTTTCAGCTCAATGCAGTCCCTGAATGAGTTTGCTCCAAGCTGTTCAACCGAATCAGGAATAGTCAACTCTCTGATAAGCACGCACCCGCGGAAAGCCCCGTGACCTATTCCTTTTACATTCTCCCCGATTCTTACATCAAATATTAGAGGGTTGTTGCGAAAAGCTTCATTGCCTATGCCGGCTAAATCAGGCGGCGAAATGAAATTGTGCAAAGCACAATTCATGAACGCCTGGCTGCCGATGGATACAAGAGAATCAGGAAACGGGAAGCTGGTCAGTCTGCTGCAGTTCAAAAAAGCACCATTTGCTATTTCCCGCAACGATTCTGAAACTGTGATATCTCGTAAAGAACTGCAATTGTGAAAAGCCCTTCTCCCGATTGTTGTTACTCTATGGCTCATAACGACGTTTGTAAGAGAGCGGCAGTTGCTGAAAGATTCCTCGGCAATGCTGGTTATCCCTTCCGGGATGCTAATGTCCGTCAAACCGGATGATCTGAAAGCTTTCGCCCCGATGCTTACAAGGCACTTGGAAAGCATTATTTCCGAAAGATTGTGGCAATTCTTGAACGCCGCTGTGCCAATGTTGGTTACGCTATGGCTCATAACGATGTTTGTAAGGGCGCGGCAGTTGCTGAAAGCTTCTTCGGCAATGCGGTTGATTCCGTCAGGTAAAATGATGTCCGTCAATCCGGTGTTGTTGAAGGCGCTTGGCCCGATATCAATCAGGCTTTCCGGCAGCGATATGTATTTCAAGTCGCGACATTCACTGAAAGTGTCGCTGTTGATTGTCAAGAGGTTGGTTGACAGGGAGACCGCAACAAGCGTCCGGCAATCCATGAACGCCGCTGCTCCAATGTTGGTTACGCTATGGCTCATAACGACGTTTGTAAGGGCGCGGCAGTTGCTGAAAGCTTCTTCGGCAATGCTATTGATTCCATCAGGCAAGATGATGTTTGTCAAACCGGTGCTATTGAAGGCTCTTGGCCCGATATCAATCAGGCTTTCCGGCAGCGATATGTGTTTCAAATCGCGGCATTCACTGAAAGCGTCGCTGCCGATTGTCAAGAGGTTGGTTGACAGGGTTATCGTGACAAGCTTTCGGCAATCCATGAATGCAGCTGCGCCGATGTTGGTGATGTTATGACTCATAACGACGTTTGTTATTCCCTCACTGCCAGACATCAGGCCGGGTTCAATATTGCCGATACCGCTGCCGAAAAATATGCTTTCAAGCAGTGGCCGGTTCAAGAATGCATCGTGCAAGATTTCAGTGACGCTTCCCGGTATATTTGACACTTTCCTGATACCGGGCGGGATACGGTACAACGTGGTCATTTGCCTGTCATACAATAGACCATCCGTATCACTGGCATAATTAAGGTTCCCTGTGCATACATTGAATGCTTTAAGACGGTGGCATAAATCAAAAGCGTCGTTGGCAATATATGATACACTCTTGCCAATGTTTAGTCGGGAAAGCGTGCGGCAATTACGAAATGCCCGATATGATATATTCGTAACGGCATCAGGAATAGTAATGCTTTCAAGCCCAAAACACTCTTCGAATGCGCGTTCAGCAATATATGTGAGATTGCTTCCAAGTGTGATCTGCGAGAGGGAGCTGCAGCCGCGGAAGGCGCTTGTTCCGATATATGCAATCCTGTCGGAATTAACGAGGCTGGTCATGTTGACGCAGTCCATGAATGCCGCATCTTCCACTGTCACATTGTTCTTTCCATTTGGGTTTTGTCCAAAGTCTACATGACGCAGATTCAAACATGCCCGGAATGCCTCTTTTTGGATATTGGTAATGTTTCCGGATAGCAGGATTTCTGTTATATAAGAATTGCTTAGAAATACGGACGGCGCAATCACGGTGATTTTTTTTCCATCATTTTCGTCTGGAATCACCACTCGTCTGCTTGTGCCGCGGTATTCTGTAATTGTCAGAGTGTTTGTGTCGCCTGGGTTAACACTAAAAGAAAACACCCCGGCCTGGCAGTGGTCGCGACAAATGAAGCCGAACACCAGCGCAAATATCCACAGCAACTTCATAATTTAGAATCTTATGCATTATTATCAGCCGTTGCAATCCGGGAGTTACGCTTGCCGGGGCATGGGGTTGCTGTCGTATTGCCATCGGCATCAAACGCTATACTCAAGAACACGGGGTTCTGCCCGACTCGCTGGTTGATCTGGTGCCGGATTACGTTGAAACCCTTCCGGCAGAGCCGTTCTACGGAGAGCCGTTTACATATGTTATTGATGAACATAGCGGGACACTTTCATTTGCTTATCCAGACTCCGAAAGAAAGTTTGAATTCAAAGTATTTGCCGCAATAATACAGTAGTTGGAGATTAGCTTCCAACGGTAGTTGGCATGTTTGGCCCTCGCCACCGGTATCGTCTTCACGGAGAATTGCCCTTCCGACAATTCCCGCGAGTTTTACTGCCGCCGTAAGGTGTATTACTTTCGGCGACAGCCATCTGTTTGCCGTGGTTCAGTTTGTCCGCAAACCGTGTTTGGGCTTCGCGCAATTCCTTTGCCATCAAGTCCGGTTTCCCTGCATATCGCCTGGAGATATCTTCGCGGATTTGCCGCATCATCTGGACGCAATCAAACTTCTTTTTCATCAAGCACCTCCCGG
>PXDI01000018.1 GCA_003565095.1 PVC group bacterium
TTCCGTCATATTCGTAGCCGAAGGTGTAACCGGGTATGGAGGCGTCACTTTCGGTCTTGCGGACACCGCTGATAACCTGCCCCAGATCGTCATATTCGTAGTCCCAGCGGGTGCCATCGGGTACACCGCGCTGCGTGCGGCGTCCGGCGTCGTCGTGGGCGTAGGTCCAGGCACCGCCGGAGGGGGCGGTGACAGCGGTAATGCGGCTGAGTTTGTCGTGGGTGTAGTCCTGCTGCATGAAGGGGTCGTCTTCGCCGTGGTTCCAGTGACTGCGGGAGGCGATAAGGCGCGGGTTCATGTTGACGTAATCGTATTCGGTGCGCTGGTCACCGTAGTTGATTTGGGAAAGGCGTCCGGCGTTGTCGTGGCTGTAGCTGACGCTGTAGGGCGTTGCGCCGTCCTGTTCGATGGCGAGAAGGTTCTGGCGGTTAAGTTGATCATAGCCGCGGACTATGGCGGTTCCGGCATGGAGTCCGGCGGTGTATTCTTCGCGTACGGGCAGTCCGCAGCAGTCATATTCGAGTGTGCGGGTTCCGGCGGCATCGGTGGCGGCGGCCTGCCTGCCGAGGCGGTCGTGGGTGTAGGTGACGGAGGAGGTGTCGTCACTGTAGGTGACGCTTGCAAGTTCACCGGCGGGGGTGTAGCCGTAGGTAGTGATAATGCCGCGCGCCCAGGTGCGGGTGAGCAGGCGTCCGCCGGGGGTGTATGTGTAGCTCGGGCCTTTGTTGTCGGAATAGAGCTTTTGTTCGAGCAGGCCGGCTTCATTATAAACCCAGCGGGTGTGGTCACCGCCGGCGGGGGCGTCTTCGTCGTTGCGCCAGGTGGTCATGCGGATCATTCTTCCTGCGTAGTCGTAGCGATAGGCAACACGGTAGCCACCGTCGCCGCCGTAGCTGTGGCGGAGCTGGCCGCGGGCATCATGCTCGCTGATCTGTTCCATGCCGTCTCCTTTCTTATGTAGTCCTTCGTAAGACCACCTAAGATAGCGAACCACGGCATGAAACGCTCTATTTTATAGATGCGGCATTTTACGTTACACTTTTTAATATTTTGCCGCGATCGTATTCAGTAATCCCCCGGCCAGCAGGATGGCGCGTTCGCGGTTGCTCAAATCAACGTGCAACGCAACCGGCTTACCATCATCGCCAACCAGCAGCGTCGCCCGGCCGTCGCCTTCAATGGCCTTGCGCAAGCCTTCAATTTTCAGGATCGCCCCCTGCGCTACCGCATTGTAGTCATCCGCTTTGTCAAATACGAAGGGAACTATGCCGAAGTTGATCAGATTGGCACGGTGAATACGCTCAAGACTGACCGCCGCCACCGCCTTCACGCCTAAATACATCGGACACAATGCCGCGTGCTCGCGGCTGGAGCCCTGTCCGTATGACTCACCGGCCACAATCACATTGTGCAAACCTTCATCACGCAGCGCAGATGCGCGTTTATGAAAATCCGGGTCCACCCCCTCGAATACATACTGCGCGTAACGCTGCACATTCGAGCGGAATTTCAACCGCGCACCGGCGGGCATGATGTGATCCGTGGTAATCTTGTCCCCCACCTTAATGGTGCAGCGGCCGTTCAATTCTTCGGGCAACGGCGGATTAACCGGAACCGTGCCGATATTCGGCCCGCGCACAATCTCCACCTTGCCGCCGTCCGCCGGCGGCATGACGAACATGGAGTCATCAATCTCATAAACCGCCGGCGGCATCACCGCCGGCAGCCCCGCGCAGACTTCACGCGGATCAGTAAACACCCCGTGCAAAGCCGCAACCGCCGCGGTTTCCGGGCTTACCAGATATACCGCTGCCGATTTTGTTCCGGAACGTCCTTCGAAGTTACGGTTACTGGTGCGCAGCGACACCGCGCCCTCGCCCGGCGAGGCATGATTGCCGATGCAAAAGCCGCAGGCGCTTTCAAACAAACGCACCCCGGATTTAATCAAATCAGTCAACAGACCCTCCTGCGCCAGCATCTCCAGCACCTGGCGCGAGCCGGGAGCCAATCCAACACTCACATCCGGATGCACTGTCTGTCCCTTCAGGATCATCGCCACAGTCTTCAAATCACGATACGAGGAGTTGGTGCAACTGCCGAATAATACCTGCTGCACCGGAGTGCCCGCACAAGAGGCCACCGTGACGATGTTCCCCGGCGAATGCGGAGCGGCTGCCAGCGGCTCAAGCATACTCAAATCAACCTCGATTACCCGGTCATATTCGGCATCGTCATCAGCACGCAGTTCACACCAGTCACCCTCACGCCCCTGCGCCTTCAGAAACCGGCGGGTTACCTCATCACTGGGAAAAACCGAAGTGGTCACCCCGCACTCCGCGCCCATATTGGTGATTGTGGCGCGCTCCGGCACATCCAGGGCGCTCAAAGCATCCCCGCCGTATTCCAGAATACAGCCGACATTACCCTTGGTGGAAAGTATGCTGAGCACATGCAAAACCACATCCTTGGCCGAAACCCCGACCGGCAGCCGGCCTTGCAGGTTAATCCTGACCACCTTCGGCACCGGCATAAAAAACGGCCCGCCGCCCATCGCCACAGCCACGTCAATGCCGCCCGCGCCGATCGCCAGCATCCCGAGCCCGCCGCCGGTCGGGGTATGTGAGTCCGACCCCAGCAATGTCTTTCCCGGCGCGCCGAAGCGTTCCAGATGCAACTGATGGCAGATCCCGTTGCCGGGACGCGAGAAGACCGCCCCGTAGCGCGCGGCGACTGATTTCAAATAGGCGTGATCGTCGGCATTTTCCGGACCGATCTGAACCGTATTGTGGTCAACATAACTGACCGCACGCTCGGCGGCAATGCGTTCAACGCCCATGCTTTCAAACTGCAGAAATGCCATCGTGCCGGTGGCATCTTGCGTAAGGGTATGGTCAATCCGTATGCCGAGCTCACCCGTACCGTCCAGCCGGCCCTCCACCAAATGATCGCTCAAAATCTTCTGTGCAATATTCACGGTGACTCCATTTCTCATCAGTTAATAAAATAAAAATAACTAATTAGCACAGCCTAGAACTACGTTCAAGTTCCAAGCTTATCAGGCAGCGATAAAGACTCTCTGACCGTAGCAGGTATCGCCCGACACCAACAATCCAGAACCGTCACAATAAACTTGTTCTGTTAATGTCAATTTTTATCGTGACAATTGGTTTTTCTTGTGACAGTCTGTTTTGTATGAAGAGGACAATATCCAGGTTAGCGCCTTTCGAGAGCCAGATTCAGATTCTGCGCAAGCAGGGAATTTCATTGCGCAAAATAGCAGCCGTTCTGAATGCTCAGCATGGTTTGGGCATTTCATATAATGCGGTCTTTTCTTTCTTGAAAACTCGTGAAAAACCGGACACCCCCACCGGTTTGTTTTTTCATGGTCTTCCAAACGATATAAGGGAAGGATTGATCAAACGGATCACAGCGCTCTGGACATACGATTCCACCGCGATCGAAGGCAATACGCTGACGCTGGGCGAGACAATCAAGGTGCTGGAGCTGGGCTTGACGATCAGCGGAAAACCGCTCAAGGATCACGAAGAGGTGTACGGCCATGCCAAGGCGGTGGAATTAATTTACGATCTGACAAAAAGCGAAAAAATCACTTACGCCAACCTGTTTGATTTACACCGGTGTGTTATGCAGAAGGGCGCAATTGATGCCATGCGTCCGGTCGGGGGCTGGAAACGGGAATATAACGGAACCACCGGTATGCGTGCCGGCAAACCGGTCTATATGGAGTATGCATCACCAGCCGACACCCCGCAGCTGATGGTGCGCTGGCTGAAGGAGTTTAATCGCAAACTTGATTCAGCCGGCTCAATGACCAAAGCCATCAATGTTTATGCCTGGACACATTTGAGTTTTGTCAGGATACATCCGTTTTTTGATGGCAACGGCAGGCTGGCCCGGCTGCTAGCAAACCTGCCGCTGTTAAGATGCGCGCACCCCCCGTTGCTGATTTCTTTTTCGCGGCGTGCTGAATATATTGATTGCCTGTGGGAATATGAGGATGGTGTTGGCGTGATAACTCGCAGTGACAGGCTGCTGCCACCGCATCCGTCGATTGTAAAATTCAAAGCCTTGTTAAGGGATGAGTGGCAGGAATCCATTTCTATTGTAAATCAAGCCCGAGAACAGGCTGCCGCCCGGCGGAAATAATCAATGCAGGGTGAGTAATAACGTTTGCGGGGCTCTTACCTTTCCTTATAGATCGCTCTGGCAAAAGATAATGAAGGCAAAACAACCGCCCTGTATGCGGGCGGATCACGCGGCAACCTGTTCAAACTTGATCCGGCAAACGGCAATATCATCTGGCACCGGAATATAACCAGAGTAACAAATGCTATACGGTGATCGAAAAAGGCGCAGCCGTCTTCAACGCCGCGGTTCGTAGACACCGCGATTCAAGGCATCACCAAACGCACCTCACAGCAAGGTATTGAGCTTACCGAAATAGGACTGCGCATTGCCGACCAGTTGGAGAACCGGCATCAGGCGCTGAAACGCTTCATGGAGGAAATCCTGGCAATGGAAACCGCCCGGGCCGACGACCTCGCCTGCCGGGTGGAGCATTGTGTGGACCGTCGCTTTACCGACCGCCTGGTCAAGCTTGCGCGCTTTCTGGAAAAAGAACATCCCGAAACACTGCAAGCCATCGCCGCGCATTTACGCAACCCGGACTGAAATCACTTGCTTGGCAGCAAACGCTTCACCGCGCCAAGCAGCTTTACCGCATCAACCGGTTTTTCCATGAATTCCTGCACCGGCAACCAGTCGTCATCAATGTCATTGCCGGAGAAATCCATTGGAAACTCCTGATTAATTGAAGTCAGCATCAGCACTGGAATATTCCTGGTTGTTGACTTGCGCCTGATCTTGCGCGCCAGATCAAATCCGGCCACAGGATTGTCGGGAAACATTACATCCAATACAAGCAGGTCGGGCGCCGACGCGCCGATCTTTTCCTCAGCACCATCGGTGCTATCCAGCATGTCTACCTGATAACCGGCATTGCTGAGAATTACCGCCAGATTCTCCGCTATCTCAATATCGTCATCAACTATCATTATTTTTGCCATCACCCGTTCTCCTTTGCTCGGGAAAGACCACCTCAAAGACGGTACCCTTCCCCGGTTCGCTATCAACAGAAATATCCAAACCAAGATTTATTGCAATCTGCCTGACGATAGAAAGACCCAACCCGGTTGACTGACGGTTTACCTGTGCCGCCTCCCGGGCGCTGTAATACTCGTCAAAAATGTGCGGCAGCGCCTCCGCACTGATACCAATCCCGTCATCCTGTATGCGCATGAGCGCACGCGGGCCGGATTCCGCAGTGACACTCACCCGCCCATGCTCTTTTGAGTAGGTGACAGCATTCGACAAAACATTAGCAACCAGCACCGACAGTTGCGGTTCCACACTCAAGACAGCCATGTCGGGCACAGCAACGGAAATGCCAATATTGCGCTGGGCCGCCTTCTCCGAGAGTTCACTAACAGCCCGATCAATCAGCCCTTTCAACGATACCGGCTCCAGTCTTACTTTATCACGTGTATCCGATTTAAGTCCACCCAGCACAAGAATGTCGCGAATCCGTTTACGAAATGTTGCCGAACGCACCTCAATACGGCGGATGATATCACGCACCGGTTCGGTAACATCATCCCAGTATTGATGCCGCAACAGTTGTATATTGCTTTCAATTCCGGAAAACGGCGCCTTCAGATCATGGGTAACACGCAGCACCTGTAAATTCTTCTCTTCATCAGCCTGGCGTAACCGCCGGTTGGCGTTTTCCAGTTCGAGATCCCGCTGCCGCACCTTGGCGGACATAGTGGAAGCAAGACAACAGACAA
>PXDI01000212.1 GCA_003565095.1 PVC group bacterium
ACCACGGATCACACTGATTACACGGATATAATGATAATAATGATAAAAATCCGTGTTATCCGTGCAATCCGTGGTAAAGCAATAAAAGCAAACAACTTATGGATTATTTAAGAGAGTTGATGAATAATTCAGGCTAAACTCCTGTTTTCTTTTCTTTTCCCGTCCATTTCGGCTGACGAGTTATGTTGTGCGCAACATAAGTCGTCGACCGTTTCTCATCCGATGTCATAAAGTTTTTGACACAGACTCCTGCTTCCTGCCGCCTGTCTCCTGCCTTTAGATCCAACCCCTTTTTTACACGCAGCGCAATATTTATCTTTCTATGTATAGAGGTTCTGTGATAAACAGCTCGCTCTTTTTGCAGGAAGGAAGAAAACGAATTGATTATAGATACCGCAAAAATCCGGAATGTGGCGATAATCGCGCATGTTGATCATGGCAAGACCACGCTGGTTGACGAATTGTTCAAGCAGAGTGGAATGTTTCATGAAAAGCGCGCTGTCGAGGAGCGCTTGATGGACTCGATGGATCTCGAGCGTGAGCGCGGTATTACGATTTCGGCCAAAAACGGCGCCTTTGCCTACCGCGGTCATCACGTCAATATCATCGATACTCCCGGGCATGCCGATTTCGGCGGCCAGGTGGAGCGCGTGCTGCAAATGGCCGATGGTGCTCTGCTGCTGGTTGACGCACAGGAAGGGCCAATGCCGCAGACGTTTTTTGTGCTTAAGAAAGCGCTGGCATTGAAACTGCCGATAGTGGTTGTTATCAATAAAATGGATAAACCGGCCGCGCGTCCGGGCTGGGTGCTTGATCAGGTGTTTGATCTGTTTGTTAAACTTGAGGCCCCCGACCATATTCTGGATTTCCATACCATTTATGCCTCGGCCCGCGACGGAATATGTTCGCTGACCCCGGAAGATTCCGGAACAGATTTTCTTCCGTTGCTGGAAAGCATTATTAAATACATTCCGTGTCCGCAGGGCGACCCGGACGGGCCGTTGCAGTTGCAGGTAAAAAGTATCGACTATTCATCATTTCTGGGACGTCTCGGCATCGGTAAGGTAACCTCCGGTATTCTTAAAAACAACATGCCGGTGGTGGTGGCCAATCAGCAGGGCAAGCTGGTGCCGGCGCGCATTACTAAGATATACCGCTTCGAGGAGAACCGCAAGGTTGCCATCAGTACCGCCGGAATAGGTGAGATTGTTGCGGTTGCCGGGATGGATGGAGTGACGGTTGGCGACACCTATACCTCCCCCGAAAAGCCCATTCCGCTGCCGGCGTCCGCCGTCGATCCGCCAACCCTTTCGATGACGTTCTTTGCCAATAATTCACCGTTTGCCGGGACCGAAGGACAGTTTGTAACATCAAACCATTTGCGCGAACGACTCATGCGCGAAACCCTTTCCGATGTGGCGCTGCATGTAAACGAACTGGATGACAGCTCCGGGTACCGGGTCTCCGGGCGCGGGGAACTCCACCTTTCCATTCTGGTGGAAAAGATGCGCCGTGAAGGCTATGAATTCCAGGTGGGCTGCCCGAAAGTCATTACTAAACACGAACACGGCAAGTTGCTGGAACCCTATGAGGCGCTGACGATTGATGTTGAGGAGCTGTTCATGGGAACTGTTATCGAGAAAATCGGGGCGCGCAAGGGGCAGATGACTGAAATGGTGCATAATAATGGAATGGTGCGGCTGTGCTATGTTATCCCGACACGCGGTTTGCTGGGTTATAAGTCCGAGTTCATGTCAGACACCCGCGGCATGGGGGTCATGAGTTATATCTTCAGCGGCTACGCCGATTATGCCGGCGACATGAAAAACCGTAAGAACGGAGTACTGGTCTGCATGGAGAATTGCACGACCGTGGCCTATGCGCTGTTCAATTTGCAGAATCGCGGGCGGCTGTTTATGGGGCCGGGGGTGAAAGTCTACCGCGGACAGATCATCGGTGAGCATTGCCGCGAAAATGATTTGACGGTCAACCCGGCCAAGGGTAAGCAGCTTACAAACATGCGGGCATCGGGTTCTGACGAGAACGTGATCCTGACTCCGCCGGTCCGGATGAGCCTCGAGGATTGCATCGCCTATATTAATGAAGACGAACTGGTTGAGCTTACACCAAAAAACATCCGTTTGCGTAAAATCAGCATCGACAAGCAGCGTCGCGGATAAATGGCCTTGCGCATGGTAGCAAAACTTATAAACATGCTCTTAATATATGAGTAAAAAGAAAAACAAAGTAGACCTGCGCGATGCCGGACTGCGAATCGGGACGATCCTCGGTTCCTTTTTCTTTAAGTCTGAGCATTTGCATTATGGCTATTGGGATGATTTGCTGGAGGTAAATGTCGACAACCTGTCGCTGGCGCAGCAGAAATATTCGGCGTTTCTGCTGGAACATGTTCCTCCGGAAGTGAAATCCATTCTGGATGTCGGCTGCGGGGTGGGGGAAAACGCCCGTCTGCTGCTGGATAAGGGATTCAAGGTTGACTGTGTTTCGCCAAGTGCTTATCTCACCGAAAAAACCCGCGAAAAGGTGCTGGATCAATGCGAGATCTTTGAATGTTATTTCGAGCAGGTTGAGACCGGCAAGCGCTACGACCTGATTCTTTTCAGTGAAAGCTTTCAATATATCAATATGGAAAAAGCTTTCGAGCAATGCATGCGTCTGCTGAATCCCGGTGGATATATACTGATTTGCGACTTTTTCAAGGTGCGTCCGCAGTCCGCGCAGATGCGCCGGGCGATCAGCGGGGGGCATCGGATTGAGGCTTTCTTCCAAACTATAGGGCGTTTCCCGCTTGAACAATTGAAGGATATCGACATTACGCGTTACACCGCACCCAATTACACGCTGGTTGACCAGATTCGCAAAACGGTGATACTGCCGCTAGTCCAGACCGTCAAGGATGCGATGCAATCTAACTATCGCTGCACCAGTCGGCTGTGCTCATTAATCGGCCGCATATTTTTCCGCAAAAAGCTCGAAAAACTAAGCTATAAGCATCTTAGCGGTAACCGAAATGCCGAGAATTTTGCCCTGTACAAGACTTATCGGCTCTTCCTGTATCACAAACAGGTTAATGACTGAACGTCACCAGCTTGGCCTCGATTTCGTCGATGGCATTCAGTTTCTGCAACAACTCATTGCAGGCCTCTGCGCCGTTGACCAGCTCAAGAATAAGGATACCGTTCGGGCTGCATGCGTCGGGACCGGTCTCGTGCAGGCCGAGGCGGGTTTTTATGTTGCAGCCATATTCAGTCAGCAAAGCTTGAACCTGTGAAGCTTTGGTCAGGCGGTCCGTTACATGCACCGCCATTATCAGATGATCATCTTTCATACTGTGCTCCCTTTCTTGGCCAATAAAAAGCCGCCCCGTAGAGTTACGGGGCGGCCTGTGATTCTGCTGACAATTAGAATTTGAAACGTACGCCGCCGCTGACGAACAGGTCATCAATATGCGCCAGTTCGGCATAGAACGAGATATTGTCATCCATCGCGTATAGCACGCCGCCGGCGATTGCCAGTTCGCTGTCGGTATCCGAGCTGCTGCGGCCGCCCCACATGCGCGGAGCCGTCACTTTGGTTTTTGAATAACTCAAACCGCCAAACCCGTATACGGTAAAGTTGTCATCCATGGCCTTGCTGGCCAGTAAACCGGCGTTAATCATCCAGATATCAAGCTCCCAGCCGCCTTCATCGAAACTGACGATACCGAATCCACCGCGCAGGGCCAGATCTACCGGCATATCAACCGGCAGCACATATTTTCCGCCAACCTGAAAATACGGCTCGGAATCAAACGCATCCGGATCCGCCAGACCGGCACCCGCAAAAAGCGACAGCTCATCGGTCAGGCCGTAGGTGAAGCGACCGCCATACATATTGAAATCGCTTTCGATTGTGACTCCGGCCGAAACACGCATTTCTCCGGCTTCGGACGTTGCGTCTTCAGCGATCGGTAATGTCAGCACCGCCATTGCCGGTAACGCCATCATACACATTGCAAATGTTACTATACTTTTCTTCATTTCATCCCCCGTAAGTTTAATTAGTTCCGATTAGATTAGAAAGCGCCGAACGGTATTATCGTATACACACCTCCTTTGTTTCAGCTTGTATCTCTAAAACAATAAACGACATAATGTATTTACCATAAATATCCCTATAGTCGGGGTCAAGTTAAATATAAAATTTGTGTTAGCCGCAAAGTGGCATGTTATATGCTGGTTTCAGCGGCTGTATGGCGGTATTTGTTGTGTGTATATAAATTGGAGAAACTAATGAGTAAACGGCGGCATTCATTGCGTCTGTGTTGTTTTTGGAGCACATTGTGGACAATTGGTTACGCGGTATTGCTGCTGTTTGTGAGCGGGGTAAATATTTCCGCCGGGCTGGCCGAGGAAATACAAGGTCTGGCGGCGGCGCGCGATATTCTGGCGCAACGGCTTGATGCGCGGCTGGCGGATGACATTCAACACGCCGCTCCCGCTGATTTTGTGTTGGAAGTCACTGATGCGCTGGCACCCGATGGTCCCGAGGCTGATGACCGGCGTGCTCTTTCGGTAACATTCCGGCGTTTCGGTGAAAGCTTTTTCCCCGGCACCGGACGCTCACCCCGCTATAATCTGGCCATGCACGATGTTGACCCGCGCGGACTGAAACTGCAGGATAGTAAACTTACCGGTCGCATCGAGGTTACGATCAATCCTGACGCGTGGGTGCCGTCGGACGGTCTGCCGCGCAAGATCTCCCTGCTGGTTGACGCGGCTGTAGCAGATTTGCAGGTCAATGGCACGGTTGCAATCTCCGGTGATTATGGAGAATACAGCGGCACGCTCACCGGAAAAGTGGAACCAGTGACGCCGCCGCAACCGGCCGCCGGGCAGGTGACCCGACCGGATGCCGCGGCCGATGCCGCCGCACTGGTCAGACAGGCCACAGAAATCTATCAGGAGGCACGCGCGGCTTTGCTGTCCCTGCATAACTATCCCCTGTCTTTCTCTGAAGCACTGTCCGCTGCGCGTCTCGCCCCGCCGGTTTGGGGCGATGCATCCGCCCCTGCGGCGCTTGCGTATGTTCAGCAATTACGCGCGCTGGTTGAAGAAGCTGCACAGGCACAGGAAACGGCCGATTTTGTGCTGGAAACTTTAACCGTTGATGATGCTTATTTCGGACCCCTTTTTGATGATGATCCGCTGACGGTCGCTGACGGGGTGATTGTGCTGCCGGCCGATGCCGGGGAAAAGGCCGCTGGCCAGCATTGGCAATACGTGCCGAAGTGGAATCTGCTGGCGGTTTTTCCGCCGGATCCGCAACGCCATCTGGCCGCCGCCATGCTGCCGGAGCTGGTGTATGCCCCCGGGGCGGCATATCAGCCGGATATCGAAAGACTGGAATCAACTTATAAGATACCGTCTGCCGGCACTTTCGGTTGGGCGGAGTATGAATCGTTGATTTTTCAGATACCGGCACCGGGTCACCGTTTTCATCCGCGGACGGGCACCGGCTCGCACGGAAAAACCCGTGGCGACTATGGCATACAGGGTGTTTCAACCGGACGCTGGTATGGCGCGGTTACTATCCGGGCGGAACAAGCGACTGAACTGTATGCGGCGGTTCTAGCCAATAATTACGGTAAGCTGTGGGTCAACAATCAACTGGTCTGGATGTCGCGGGTAACCCGGCAGCCTTATGCGCTGATCAAGCTGCCGTTGCGCGCGGGGGACAACCAGCTTGTGCTGGGATGCGAAACAGATGGACAGCATGCGGCGATCGGGCTGGCGCTTTGCACCAGGGGTGGGCCCTTGGACGAAGCCGAACGCAAGGCGCTGCTTCAACAAACCGCGGCGGCAAGTGAGGCGCTGCCGCCGCTGCCTGTGCGCGGGCGGCAGGGCGACTGGACCAGCCGTTATCCGGAGGCCGATCCGCCGCTGGCATGGAATCTGGCGCAGGGCATCAATATCCGCTGGCATACGCCGCTGCCAGATTACTCCTGTGCCAATCCGGTGATTGCCGGTGACCGCCTGTATGTGCTTAGTGAACCGCATTATCTATATTGCCTCGATAAAAATACCGGAAAAATTTTCTGGCAGCGCGCTGCACATATCTTTGAATTTGTGCCGGAGGATGAACGTGCGGCCGCCATGCAGGCATGGCAGGAGGCCGAAACTGTGCAACAGTCTCCGGAAGTAAAGGCATGGGATGAACAGATAAGCGCTCTTGAGCGCCGGATCAATGATATGGAGGAACATGTCAATACTGATGAAGCTCAGGTAGCGGCCTTGCAGCGTGAAGCCAGAAACCTGACAAATGAACGCCGCCGCTTTATTAGCGACAAGACCCGTCTGGCTGACCGCTGGCGCCGTGAACTGGGTGTTAAAGAGGCCGGCTGGAGCAATAATTACGGCCAGACTTTCGCCGCTCCGGTGGCTGACGCAGAGCGTGTCTGGGTTAAGTTCGGAACAGGAGTAGCGGCCTGTTATGACAAAGACGGCAACCGGCTGTGGATGGTGCGCACCGGACTGAGCGGCGGCACCGGAAATATCGCCTCGCCGTTGCTGCTGGATGATACCTTCATTATTCAGGGGCGTGGCACCCCGGTCGGCGATCCCAGTGAGTGGCGGGAGATAACCGCGCAGTGGCCGCCCTTTTTCGGCCATGTCATGATCGGGCTGGATGCTGGCAGTGGTGAGCTGAAATGGCGCCGTCCGGTTTCTAACAGCGGTGGCTATGGCGGGGCAACCGGGATCGTTCCGCTGCGCCTTTCCAATGGGACAACCACTCGTGAAATCATTCTGACCGGTGGCGGACTGCTGGTCGACCCCGTCGACGGGCGTCTGCTTTCCGACAGTCGCGGTATAGGTGCTTCGACCTGGTCCGGTGACCCGGTGGCATTCGGTAACCGCGCCTATTTTCACCGTGGTGGCCGCATCGCAGTGGTTGAATTCTGGCTTGAGCCCAATGGCAAAATCGGTTACCGGCCCGTTATGAATGCCGAAAGCGGCGGCAAGGCCGGAATGGTCTGGCATGCCGGAAGGGTTTGGGGCAATGTCGGGCATGGAACGGTAAACCGTCAGCCGGTACCATGGCACCGGCTCAACTGTGCGGATGCGGAAACCGGAGAGAAGGTTATTACAATCGATCCGGCATTATACGAAGGTGGTCTGGATTACGCCGCCCCGGCCGCGGCCGGTAATTATGTGGTAATTATCGGGAACGGCAGCAGTTCCGCGGCCTGGAACATCAATCCTTCCGCCAGCGCGGAAATCGGTTTCGCGCGGGCGGATACCGAGGTTCCGTATATGGCATCCACCGCCAAAGTTCATAACGAGGCAATGACTGCGACTCCGGTTTTTGAAGACGGCCGGATGTATTTACGGACATACCGCTCGGTAATGTGCATTGAAGTGCTCGGCGAAACCGGTCGCACGTTCCAAAGCGAAGCCAAAGCCGCATTACTGTTTGACAGCATCTCGGAGCGTCCGCTGCTTTCGGAGGTACGCACCATCCACCCCGTCGAAGACTTTGTGTTGCCGGAAGGAATGCACGCCGAGCCGTTTGACATTCAAACCGCACCGCGCAACTGGCTGTTTGCCGGACCATTCCAGATGAATGCCGGGAATCCGTTGGCGGCGCTGGGCGGCATTACAAATGCCGCGCCCTCTCCCGGGCAGGAGTTTGTGTTCGGCGGCGAAACCTACAGCTTTAAACCGCTGAAAGAAGAATATGTCGAGTGGTCCGGCGGGGGGTCGGAGGATTTGTACGGACAAAAACGTTATCGTGCACGTGTTACGCTTGACATCGGAGCCCCGATCGAACGGCAGCAGCGGTCGGAAACTTTTTTCTATGCATTACTGCATAACGATAAGCTGCGTACCGTCAGTCCCTCATTCTCGGGCGGCAGCGGTATGCAGTTTCATTTAAACGGCCAATTGATACAAAACGGTGAACGTCTTGAACTGCCGCCGGGCTATTATCGGCTGATGGTTCAATCCACAATTACTGTCCTTCCGCCATTTGTGCAAAAGGTCGGGGCTACGCTTTATTTTCGCGAACACGAGAATCCACGCGAGGCATTTGATAACTGGCTGGCGGATGTGCGTGCCAAGCGTCCGCGGCTGGAAACGGTTATCAGTGAACTGCCCGACAGCCCGCAGGCCCGCACCGCCGCCTCAATGCTGAGCTTTCTGGATAATTAACCGAAGAGCGCGCGGATGCGCTGCAGCACCGGCGGATGCGAGTAGTGCAGAAAGACTTTCAGCGGGTGCGGGGTCAGGTTGCTGAGATTGTCGACCGAAAGCTTTTTCAGCGCGCTGACCATCTCCTGCGCCTGTCCGGTAGTCTCTGCCGCAAATGCGTCGGCTTCGTATTCATGTTTGCGCGAAACGACATTGCCAATCACTCCCAGTGCCATGTTCACCGGAGTATAGATAAATCCGAAGAAAATAAATCCGGCATACAGCGGGGTTCCCGCCACGCCAAAGGCCTCATACAGTCCGGGACGGTTGATAAAGAAATCCAGAACAAAAAACATCAGCAGCGACGAAGCCAGTGAGTAGGCGATATGCTTCTTGATGTGACCGCGTTTACAATGTCCGACTTCATGCGCCAGCACGCCAAGCAGCTCTCCGACGGTATGCTTTTCGATCAGTGTGTCAAAAAGTGCTATGCGTTTTGTTTTGCCCAGCCCGGTAAAGTAGGCGTTGCTTTTGGTTGAACGGCGCGAACCGTCAATTTTGAATATGCCGCTTAGGTTATATTGCTGCGTGCGGGCATATGCTTCAATTCTTTCCCGCAGTTCCCCGTTTTCCAGCGGTGTGAATTTATTGAAGAGCGGCAGAATCACCACCGGGGCGATAAATGCAAGAAAAAGCTGAATAACCGCCAGCGCCGCCCAGGCCCACAGCCAGGCATGTGGCAGGGAGTCAAAGATCCACAACACCAGCGCAAAGACCGGTGCGCCGATCAATGCGGTCAGCAACAATCCTTTCAGCATATCCAGCACAAAGGTTTTGGGAGTGGTGCGGTTGAAGCCGTAGCGCTCTTCTATCACATAGGTGTCATAGATGCTGAACGGCAGGCTGACGAGTTTTGACAGCAGTATGAGTAACCCGGCAAACACCAGCCCCGCGATAAGCATGCTGTCAGAGACCGATTGTGCCCAGTTGTTTAACAGGCGGAATCCGCCCAGCAGAATGAATGCGACAGTCAACGGCAGCATTATCGTGGACTGCACTAGGCCGAAGACTGTGTTGTCCCGCAGGTAGCGTTGCGACTGTGCGTATTTATCAGCATCATAGATGCCGTCAAACTCCGGCGGAATTTCGGTTGAAGCATGCCGCAGATTCAACCACTCCACCGTTAGATCCACCAGCCAACTAACCGCCAGCAGTATCAGGATAAATATGAGATAAGCGTTCAACGGCTTACTCGAACGAGGTAAACTGGCTGCTGTTCACGCCGCAAACGGGGCATTTGGCGGGAACCTCACCGCTGCATGTATAACCGCAGCAATCGCAGATATGAATTGTGCCGACCTCGTAATCCTTGCCGCCGTCGACCGCCTGCTTGGCTTCCTGATACATCGCCGCATGGATTTTTTCGGCGGAGATTGCATAGTGGAAACTGCGTTCAGCGGATTTTTCGCCCTGCTCACGCGCCACCGCCAGATAGGCGGCATACATTTCGTTCACTTCGAAATTCTCGCCGTCAATACCGCCTTGCAGATTTTCCGACGTGGTTCCCAGTCCGAAGCCGCCGCCGGAGCCGACACGAAAATCGCCGGTTGAATCCTTCAGCACTTTAAAATGATTCGTGGCATGTACCTGTTCGGCATAGGCGATGGCAACGAACAAGCGCGCTACATTCGAAAAGCCTTCCTGCTGTGCCTTGTCGGCCCAGATCTTGTAACGCATATGCGCCATTGATTCCCCGCCGAAAGCATCTTTCAGGTTGATCGCTGTCATTTCGTGCATATTGCCGCCTCCTTGAATTGATGATGTATTACTGCCCGCGAATAATAGCAGTCAGCCCGTGCCGAGTAAAGTTTTTCGATTGATAAGGCCTGGTAAAAGCTCTATCAAGGGAATGAATTGGATTTGAGGGATTCGTTTTGAGCGATTTTAATACGGAGAATGCGGAGAAATGCAGAAAAACGCCAGCCCTCCCGACTGGGAGAATCCTGAGATATTTGAAATAAACCGTTTGCCGCCGCGCAATCCGGTCTGGCCGTGCCCGGATTTGCCGACAGCGCTTGCCGGTAACTATGATAGCTCGCCATGGTTACTGTCGTTGAACGGCCGGTGGCGCTTCAACTGGGTGCCGCAGCCGGAAGAGCGTCCGCGGGATTTTTTTCTCCCGGAGTACGACAGCTCAGACTGGGATACTCTCACCGTCCCGTCGCAATGGGAACTTGAGGGCTACGGCACACCGCTCTACAGTAACCAGAAATATCCGTTCAAGGTTGATCCGCCGCGTGTTACTTCCGAGCCGGAGCCGCAGCGCACAACCTTCAAGGAGCGTAATCCGGTGGGTGCCTACCGCCGCGATTTCTCAATCGACCCCCACCAGCTTGAAAACCGCCGGGTGCTGTTGCATTTTGCCGGGGTGCGCGCGGCGTTCTATGTCTGGGTGAACGGGCGGAAAATCGGCTATGCGCAGGACTCAACGTCGCCTTCAGAGTTTGATGTGACCCCGGCACTGAAGCCGGGGAGCAATACCGTGGCCGTTGAAGTTTACAAGTATTGTGACGGTTCATATCTGGAAGATCAGGATATGTGGCGGCTGGCCGGTATCTACCGCGACGTATGGCTGCTGTTACTGCCGCAGGTGCATCTGCATGACTGGCGTTTTCATACTGAGATCGACGAAGCGTTCAATGCCGCGACAGTGCACTTTGCCGGTGACATCACCGTACCGCCCGGCGTGGACCTTGCCGGCTGGAAGGTGCGTGCCGCGGTTTACACGCAAGACGGTAAACGCGTCGGCGACAAAGCTGCGGTTTCCCCGGTGCGCACGCAACACGGCTGGAGTTTCAAAACTGCGGCCGCAGTTACGAGTCCGCGCCTGTGGAGCCATGAGACCCCGGTATTATACCGCGCGGCGGTTGATCTGGTGGATGAACGCGGACAGACCGTGGAGGCCCGGGCGCAGAATCTGGGCTTCAGAAGCATTGCGATAAAAGACCGTCAGTTCTACCTGAACGGAGTGCCGATTAAGATTAAAGGCATCAACCGGCATGAGTTTGATCCCGACCGCGGACAGACAATGAGCCGCGAACGCATTTATAATGATCTTTGTTTGATCAAGCAGACCAACTTCAATCTGGTCCGTACCAGTCATTATCCGAACGATCCGCGGTTTTATGAGCTATGTGACGAACTCGGGCTGTTGGTGATGGATGAGGCAAACGTGGAAAGCCACGAGATAGGTTATCACCGGCGTACGCTGCCGGGCGATATGCCGGAATGGCGTGAAGCGGTGATCGACCGGGTGCGGCGTATGGCGGTGCGCGACCGTTCCCATCCCTGCGTTGTAATGTGGTCACTTGGCAATGAAGCCGGCTACGGGAATGTGTTTTCCGCGATGTATGCAGAGCTTCAAGGTCTGGATGTTGAAAAGCGGCCGGTGCAGTATGCTGATATGAACCTGGCGGCCGATATGGACAGTCAAACCTATCCGCCGCCGGCATGGCTGGAGGAGCATGCCGCAGACCGCGCAACACGCAAGGGCGAACAGGGACAGATGTCCAACGAGCAGCAACATGGCACCTATCCTTCCGGTAAGCCTTTTCTGATGAACGAATACTGTCATGCGATGGGCAACAGCGTCGGTAATTTCAAGGACTACTGGGAAGCAATTGAACGTTATCCGTTTATCTGGGGCGGCTGCATCTGGGAATTCTGCGATCATACGCTGCGCCGTAAGCTGCCCGACAGTTCGCGGGCGTGGGCCTACGGAGGGGACTTCGGAGACTTTCCCAACGATGCCAACTTCTGTGTTGACGGACTGGTGAATTCCGACCGTGTGCCTAATCCTCACTATTACGAGGTACGCAAAGTGCAGCAATATGTGCGGGTTGAGAAGCTGCCAGGACCGAACGGTCTTTTCCGTATTGAAAACCGGTATGCCTTTACCGGCCTTGATCAATACCGCGGTGAATGGCTGCTGCTTGAGGATGGCGCGATTGCCGCACGCGGATTTCTTGAGCTTTCGACAGCTCCGGGACAAACTACCGATCTGCAGTTGCCTTTGCCGGCATTCGGTCCGGGCGAAATAATCATCCGTTTTGTGTTCAGCCTTAAAAATGCAACCGGCTGGGCACCGGCCGGAACAGAAATCGCCTGGGAGGAGTTTCTGCTGCAGCAAGGGGAATCTCCGGCTTTACCGCAAGGCGGCCAGCCTGCAATAAGCGTCAAAGGCAACCTGATCCAGATCGGAGACAGTGCATGCGGAATTGCTTTCAATGCGGCCGACGGTGCTCCCGTAAACTGGACCTTGAACGGATCTGATATTCTGGTTGCGCCGCCGGTATTAAATTTCTGGCGCGCGCCAACCGATAATGACCGCGGCTGGAAGATGCCGGAAACGCTGGCTGGCTGGCGCAAGGCCGGTGCGCAGGCGTGTCTGCGGGGGTTTGAAAAATCACAAGCAGACAATATGGTTGTGCTCAAGGCGCATTATGAATTGGCGGAAGGGTGCGGGGAATGCATTGTGTTATGGAAAATCAGCAATCCAGCGGTGCTTGATGTGGAGTATCGGCTGGTTCCGGGCGCGAATGCCCCGCCGTTTATTCCGCGCATCGGGATGCAGTTCTTTATTCCGGCGGCATTTTCGAAGATCAGTTGGTACGGCCGCGGTCCATGTGAATCATATCAGGATCGCTTTACCGCCGCACTGCTGGGGGAATATGCTGCCGATGTGCGCGCGTGGAATCATCCATACATCCGTCCGCAGGAAACCGGCAATCGAATGGATGTCCGCCGGGCTGAGTTGGCCGGTCCGGGAGATTACGCATGGCGGATTGAAGCCATAGGTGCGCCGCTCAATCTCAGCGCGTGGCCGTTTACACTTGCCGATCTTGAGAAAGCAACCCATCAGGAAAAACTGGTCCGGCGTGAATTCATTACGCTGAATATTGATATGGCGCAAATGGGTGTTGGCGGCAACGATGCCTGGGGCGCGCGCCCGTTGGAGCAATACATGCTGCCGGCCGAAGGGGAATATCGCTATGCTTTCCGCTGCAGCCTTAGCGCACCACTTCAGCACGCACGGTGATATCCAGCAGGCTGCGGTGGCTGGCGTCGGTAAAAAAAGCGGGGCCGAACAGGCTGCGCAGTCTTTCGGAATGCTCTCGGATATTCTGCCCGATGGGCACATCCCTGCCGGGAGCTACGATCACCGTGGTTTTTAATGTCTCCACATCAAGATGCTCACTGCCTTCCGGAGTGCGATATGTCACCCGCGGAAAGACATTTACCTCAACCAGGCCGTTGGCAAGCAGGCGCGGTTGAATCATCATTTCAGCGCCGACGCGCTGGATGGTGCGTTCATAAGCCTGCCAGATAAAAGGTTGTCCATTACGGGTGAGCACAATATCCGGCCGACTGATAAACGCCTCCACAACCCGCCATTCCGGCTCTTCGCGCCCGACCCAGATGGTTGCCGTATTCCCGCTGAGGGTCATCAGGGTCATTGCGGTGTTGCGAAAAGCGTCGGTTCGCTGGGCGTTGAGTTCAAATTCCTCCACCCGCGGCCAGCCGGCACGGCCGCTTCCGGTGCGTACCTGCCACGGTGCCCCGCTTATACCGAAACCGTGGCTTTGCGTCCGCTGTTGACCGGCAAAACTCAGCGTAATCCGTATGTTGGGCGTAGCGGCGGTCACCTGACCGAGCAGCGCTTCAATGGCGGCGACATTATCAGGATAGTCGTTAATCAGTACAGCACGCTGACTGCTGATATACACCATCCGCCCGTCCGGGCTCAGCAGATCTTGGCTAATAGCCTGCGCGGTTGCAAAATCAATGCCGCCCAGCGAAATAATCTTTACCTCGCGGTCTGCCGCCTGTGTCAGAAGTCCGCCGGATATCAAAAATAGCGCTAAAAATGCAATAAACTTTTTCATACTCAAATAATACGGGAACATGCTTTGCAAAACAAGCGTTTCCAAAGGATGCGAAAGTTCAAGGTCTTGACATCCGCGCTGCTTCTGTCAGGCTGTCAACATACATGAAAAGGAGGTTCTGGAGATGAACAAGCTATACAGGATGGATCAGCAGATGCCGCCCATCGAAATAAAACCGGGACAGATTGTGCCGTATGCTGTCGGTGCGGCAGTGCTGCTTTTAGTGGCGTTCGGCGTTTTGACGGTCTTTTATACCGTGCAGCCGGAAGAACGCGCGGTGGTTAAACGGTTCGGTGCGGTGATAAATATCACCGATCCCGGATTACACTTCAAGCTGCCGTTCGGAATCGACCGCGTGCAACATGTGGCAACCGAGCGTGTCTTGAAACAGGAATTTGGCTTTAGAACCGCGGGTGAAAGCGGCGGACGCACCCGTTACTCGGAAAAACCCTTCGAAGATGAATCGTTGATGCTGACCGGCGATTTGAATGTGATTGATCTTGAATGGGTGGTGCAATACCGCATTTCAGATCCAATTAAATTTCTTTACCGTGTGCGCGAGCCGGAAAGAACTTTACGAGACATCTCAGAATCCGTCATGCGCCGGGTGGTCGGCAACCGGCTGGGAGCGGAAGTGTTGACGATCGCGCGCGTTGATATGCAAATGCAGGCGCGTGAGGAAATCCAGCAGGTAATGGATGTCTATGAGACGGGGATCCATGTTATTACCGTGGAATTGCAGGATGTGCTGCCCCCGCCGCGGGTGCAGCCGGCGTTCAACGAGGTGAATGAAGCCCGCCAGGAACTGGAGCGCACAATTAATGAGGCGCAGAAGCGGGTTAATCAGGAAATTCCGCGTGCCGAAGGTGCCGCATTACGCACGATAGCCGAGGCCAGCGGTTATGCTACCGAAAGGGTGAATCTGGCGGAAGGCGAGAGTGCCCGCTTCAGCGCCATGCTGGCGGAATACCGCGAGGCGCCGGCAGTGACCCGCACCCGACTTTACCTTGAAGCAATGCGTGACGTGCTGCCGAATGTCGGCAGAATTCTTGTGGTGCAGGAAGGACAGATGAGTCCGCTGCCTTTGCTTGACCTCGGAAAGGAGGTGGCACAATGAAACAGATCAGTCTAATAATTGTTGCGATTGTTGCTCTACTGGGGGCTGCGCTGGCCTCGCGAATTCTGTTCGTAGTTGATGAAGCTGAACAGGCCATCATTGTCCAGTTCGGTGAACCGATCGGCGATGTTATTGTTGAACCCGGTCTCAAGTTCAAAATGCCTTATCAGGAAGTGCGTTATTTTGACAAACGTCTGCTGGTATGGGATGGCGACGTAACCCAGATTCCGACTCTCGGGCGTGAATTTATTCTGGTTGACACCACCGCCCGCTGGCGCATTGCCGATCCGCTGCAGTTCTTGCGCAGTGTGCGTGACGAACGCGGGGCACGTACCCGGCTTGATGATATCATCGATTCCGTCGTGCGTGATATGGTTTCTTCGACAGAGCTCGAGGAGATAATCCGTTCACGCGACTGGAGTGTTGATCTCGCCCGTCTCGACGATGAAGCCGTGCCGGACCGGGACGATCCCGATCTGCAGCAGCAGCCGAAGCTCGGACGCGAGCTGCTTGAGCAGGAAATTCTGCGCCGCGCCCAGCGGTTAATGCCGGAACTTGGCATAGAATTACGCGATGTGCGTGTGAAGCGGGTCAACTACATTGATTCGGTCCGCCGTCAGGTGGAAAACCGCATGATTGCAGAACGGCAATCCATTGCTGAACGTTTCCGTTCTGAAGGCCAGGGGCGCAGTCAGGAAATTCTCGGCAACATGGAACGCGAATTACGCCGCATCAGTTCGCAGGCGGCCCGGGAAGCTGAAGAGATCCGCGGCAAGGCTGATGCCGAAGCCACGCGGATATATGGTGAAGCCTTTGGTGCCGACCCCGAATTCTATGCGTTTTTCCGCACTCTGGAACAGTATCGCACCCTTGGCAAAAACACCACCCTGATGCTGCGGGCCGATTCCGATTTCTTCCGCTATCTGGAAAAAATCATGCCGGAGTGATTTGCGGTTGCGATCGGAGGAATAAGCTGATTTGCTGACATTGCTTCGCTCGTCAGCGCATTAGTATATAGTTTCTAAAATGAAGAATCCGATGGACAGGCAGCTTGAAAAACGCTTGTCGGATCGCGCGGTTGCGATCGGACGGGAAGGGGATGTTTCCGGTTTTGATGAGTTACTTGATTTATTAAAGTCATCTTCGGCAAATGCCCGCCGGTTGGCTGCTTCAGCTTTGGGTAAACTGGCGTGGCTGGGGGTGGATCAGGCGACCGCGGTTGCGGCGCTTGCTCCGCTTGCATCATTTGATCCACATGCCCAAACCAGGCAATACGCCATTAAAGCACTTAAGGCGTACGGCGTTGCCGCGAAAGATTGCCTTCCTGACTTGCGTGACATTGCTGCAAACCATACTGCAAAACCATACATTCAGCGTGATGCCGCCGCAGCCGTGGCCTTTATTGAAGAGGCGTTGCGGATCGCTGAAGAAACCGCGGAACACCGTTGTCAACGTTGTGGACAAAAAGTAGCCGCTGATGAATATTCAAGATCGCATCAGGCTTTTCAGCGCGTCTTTTGTGACGGGTGTTTCGATCAGGTCTTTCTGGAACGCCGTAATTTTGAAACACAGGTTGAGATCAATAAGACTATTGAGGCACGGGATGGCACTCTGGTGCAGTCGGAAGGAGAGAGGCGAATCGCTGATTGGCTCACGCAACATGCAATCGCATATCGTTATGACGCCAAGTTCCGTATTATCGGTGAATTTCAGATCAGACCGGATTTTTATCTTCCAGAGATTGATGTCTACATCGAATACTGGGGAATGAATACGCCGCAATACAAGATGAGCATGTATAAGAAACAGACGCTATACCAACAGGAAGGGAAGCGTCTTGTTTCGGTCTATCCCAAAGATTTACCGGCGTTGAACAGTCTTTTGGCAGAAAAGCTGCGGCGGTACGGGATCAGTATCTGACATCGGCGCGCGAAGCAAAGCCAGTCTTTAGTCTTTTCCCTTATAACCAGATACTTTTCAACAGCGGGAACTGGGTTTTGAAACCGAGCAGGGCGAGGTAAAACCCGCAGTGCGGATAGTTACGCCGCAGCTCGTGCAAATTTTTGATGGGGTCGTAAGGGGTGTCTTCCGGAATTGTATAACCGACACATTCGGACAGCAGGTGCAGTTTTTTCGACATCCAGGCATCAATAATTATTGGCAGGCCGAATTTATCAAGCGCCGCCAGCCGTGCGTCTTTTCCAATCACCGGCTGGGTTATGATGAATTCCGCTCCGGCATCGATCTTGCGCTGCATTTTTTCGATTTCATGATCCTGCGGCTCGTAAGGATTGAACGCCACCCCGCAGTTGAATTGGCCGGGATATTCGCGGTTAATGTATTGCAGCAGTTCAACCGATGTGACCGTTTCGCAATCGATGCCGATTTCGTCCGGCTCCAGCCGGTGCAGTCGTTCGGTGCCGTCACCGGATATGATCAGTAACTGCCGTCCGCCCTGTTCGGCATAACGGGTCAATATCTCGGTTAACTCCGGCATGGTATGAAAAGTGTTCAGATGTACCAGCAGGCCATCCGCGGAGACCGGCAACCCGAGCTCGTCAATGCATTCTGTCGCCTTGAAGCTGAGCATCCCCATCGGATTGTCGGTAATGCAGGCGCAGTAACCGGCCTCCTGAACAGCATTGTATTTGGCGGCGAACTTTTCCAGATCATCTTCGATCTTCTCGCTGTTCTGTTTCGGGGTCAGTATTTCAACATGATAACGTCGTTCGTCGATGTGTCGCTGCATTTTCTGCGATTCTCCTTATTCGTGTACAACCATCTGCTTGTTCTATTCCGGCGCGTTGCCTTCGACTAAAGCAGTTCGTTTAAGTGTATCCGACTAAGGGTGACGCCGAAGTGTGCGATTAAGTGTCTTTCGTTTTTCACCCTCAGAACAAACCGCTCACCTCGCCGTTATCATCAACATCGATGCTTTCCGCTGACGGAACTTTCGGCAGCCCCGGCATGGTCATTATGTCGCCAGTCAGGACAACCACAAACCCGGCACCCGCCGCCAGACGAATATCGCGCAACGGCAGGTCAAAATTTTTCGGCCGCCCGCGCAGTCGCGGGTCGGATGAGAATGAATACTGGGTTTTGGCAATGCATATCGGCAGATGCCCGTAGCCCTGCTCCTCAAGCTTTCTGAATTTATCCCGCAGTTTCTTGTCAGCCAGAATATCGACCGCGCCGTAAATTTCGCGTGCCACAATTTCTGTTTTCTGCCACAGGGAGCAGGTGTCGGGGTAAAGCAACTGAAAACTGGGATGCTTCTGCTCGATGGTGGCGACAACTGCTTTGGCCAGTTCTTCCGCCCCCGCGCCGCCGCGCGCCCAATGATCCGCCTCGATCACATCCACACCCAGATAGGCGCAATGCTCGCGGATAAAAGCAACTTCCTCATCGCCATCCTGACTGAAGCGGTTGATAGCCACAATCACCGGCAGACCGAAACGGCGGATGTTTTCGATGTGCTTTTTGAGGTTTTCAAGTCCCTTTTCAAGTGCCGCGGTATCCGGCAGTTTCAGGTCGTTCAGTTCCATTCCGCCATGATATTTCAGCGCGCGGACAGTTGCCACCAGTACTACCAGGTCGGGATTGATTCCTGCTTTGCGGCATTTAATGTTCAAAAACTTTTCCGCCCCGAGGTCGGCGCCGAAACCGGCTTCGGTCACAGTATATTCGGCCAGCCGCATTGCCATGCGTGTGGCTATCAGGCTGTTGCAGCCGTGGGCGATGTTGGCAAACGGGCCTCCGTGAATAATGGCCGGATTGTTTTCAAGCGTTTGTACCAGATTCGGGCTGAACGCCTGTTTCAACAGCACGGTCATTGCTCCTGCGGCTTGCAAGTCGTTGGCCGTCACGGGGCGGTTGTCGTATGTATAGCCCACAATCATCTCACCGAGGCGCTGTTTTAATTCGGCCAGTGATTCACTCAGGCAGAATACGGCCATTACTTCAGACGCGACGGTGATGTCGAAGAACGATTCGCGCGGCACTGAGTTGGCGGTTCCGCCCAATCCGAGAATGCAGTTGCGCAAGGCACGGTCGTTCATGTCGAGCACGCGCCCCCAGACAATCCTGCGCGGATCGATGTTCAATGCGTTCCCCTGATGGATGTGATTATCCAGCAGGGCGGCCAGCAGATTGTGTGCAACGCCGATCGCATGCAGGTCGCCGGTAAAATGCAGGTTGATATCCTCCATCGGCACAACCTGGCTCATTCCGCCGCCGGCAGCGCCGCCCTTGATGCCGAAACACGGCCCCATACTGGGCTCGCGCAGACATATTACCGCTTTTTTGCCGATGCGGTTAAGCGCGTCCCCCAGGCCGATGGTTGTGGTTGTTTTACCTTCGCCGGCCGGGGTGGGGCTCATGGCGGAAACCAGCACCAGTTTGCCGGCGCCATTCTGTTGCTGCACGCATTCAGGTGCAACCTTGGCCTTGTAGCGTCCGTATTGTTCAATGCCGTCTTCCGGCAGTCCAAGCTGCGCGGCGATATCGGTTATGGGGCGCATTTGCGATTTACGCGCAATCTCAATATCTGACAGGGAGGACTTTTTCATGATGAATAAAACTCCTGAACGCGCATGATTACATCAAACCCGTCCATTTCGAGTGCCTCGCGCAGACAGGCCATAGCGGGATGGCTATCTTCCAGCAGCGCGTATTTACGTGCCATGGAGCCGATAACCATATCCAACCCCAGTGGCATTGCCAATGTCAGGAAGGCGCTTTCCAGTGCGCTTTTCACCGGCATGCCGTCCGGCCGCTTCGGCGGCAGCATGACGGTGAAGTTGGAAAGCCCCACCGAAACATGCACGCCCGCGAACGCGGCATCAGCCTGCATCATTTTCAGCGTGTCCATCAGGCGCTTCAGATTGTTTTCAGAGTCGCTGCCGATCGGGGCGATCCCGGGATCAATTATGCATTGGCGGTTGACAAAGCCGGCAATGCGCGTCCGTGACTGCTCCAGCATATACCGCGCGGTTTCATAGGTTTCCTCGGCGGTCTTATTCGCGCGCGATTCTCCGCCGTCGGTATGTTCCGAAACCATCAGGATCGGCATGAACGGCCTGATCTCATAAAGATCAAAGAACTCAAGCCGCAAGGGCGAAATGGAATTAAGTACCGGCATTTGTCCGCCGGTGCGTGATGCGTCATAGGCTTCCAGCCCGGCACGTGCAATATCATAATCAGGTGTATCAATTGAAAGCGGCTTGGCGCTGACGTCTTGAATGCGTCGCACCATATCGGCCATGAACTCCGGCGAACGTCTTCCGACGTTGACGTCAATATAAGCCGCACCCTTTTCGTCCTGGCTGCGCGCCAGCTCAACAATTCCGTCAATATCGTTTGCCGAAAACAAACGGTTGGTTGACGGAACCGAATCGTTGATTGACTCGCCGATTATTCTCAGACCTTCGATCGCCATGGTTCTCTCCTTGCTTATGGGTTTCAATCTACCTTGAATCAGTGGCAATCATATAGAAAGTTTATGCTGAAATATATGACAATATTGCTGTTTAGCTTTAAAATAGTGTTGAATATGTGCTTTTATTGAAGGAATATAGAAAGGTTTTATGAAAATCTTGTCACAACGTCAGTGGGAGTTGTTGCGCCGCGATTACCGTCGGCGTTACGGTGTTGTTCCGGCGCTGGTTGATTCATCCGGCAAACGCGCTACAGTGGCTGCCGGTGCTGAGATGATATACGGTTTGCCGATGATAATGCGGGCCTGTGCCGACGCGCTGCAGCAGGCGGTGCGCTGGGGGGATCCGTACGTATTTTTTGTTGCTCCGGGAGTAATGAGCTGGATTGTTGCGCTGGTCGACGGCGAGCGGGTGCTGGGCGGAATATGTGGCGGTGAAATCATGCTGGAAGATGATGCGGATCAGCGCGGTGCCGCGGTAAACTATCTGGTTGAAGGCGGTTGTCCGCGTGCGGCGGCGCAGCGCTATGTGCGGCATTTGGCGGTGTGGCCGCAATCGCAGCCGCGCGCGGCAGCACAGTATCTTTCGGAACTGTTTTATCAGATCAGCGGTTATAAACCGGCACTGATGCTGCGAAACCGGGAGAATGCCCGGCAGCAGCGGCAGATTGCCGAAAGTATCCATGAGCGCAAGCAGCGCTCTGAACGCAGTTACCCGATGCGTGAAGAGCAGGTGCTGCTGTCTCTGATGCGCGTCGGCGACCGCAACGGTGCGCGGCGGGTGCTAAACGAAACGCTCGCCGCCATTTTTCTCTATTCGCCCAATCTGGTGCTGATTCGCGCGCGCGCAATTGAGATGATGGGCATGCTGGTGCGGGCGGCCATCGAGGACAACCCGTTGCAGGAGCCGTTGATGGAACGCCATCAGGAATGGGTGGCACACATCGTCAAGGCCGAGAACTTCGAAAAGCTGTGTGAAGTGTTACGCTACGCGCTGGAGGATTTCATGAACTCGATTTTCACCCATGGCTACAACCGCGGCAGCCGCCGGGTGCGGCAGGTGATGGACTATCTGGCGCAAAACTACACGCAGGATATCGGATTGGACGACATTGCGCGCGCGGCCGGACTCAGCCGATTCCACGTTACCCGGCTGGTAAAAAGCTGTACCGGCAAAACCATCAGTCAGCATATCCGCAGCCTGCGCATCAACCGCGCCTGCGAACTTTTGCGGCAGACCCAGATGCCGTATGCCGAGATTGCCTACGAACTGGGCTTTACCGACCAGAGTTATTTCATTAAACAGTTTCGTGCAATGACCGGCACAACCCCGCGCCGCTACCGCAATGCCGGATGAGTTCAGCGTTCCACGGGAAGCTGACACATGGCTATAAAGCTTGTGACAGATAGAGCAGATATGATATAACAATCAAATATTTAAGGAGAAGACAGATGCATGGAATCAATATGAAAACCTTGATTTACGGTTTGCTGCCGGTCTTGATGATAGTTTTGTTCTGCGGTTGTGAGCCGCTTGAAACAAAAACTGTTGATGAGTCTTCCGCGGTCGACCCGGCTGCCGCGGAGGAGACTGCCGATACCGATGCCGCTTCCGCAAGTGACGATTTTGATCTCTCCAGAGTTTCCTGGATCGGTCCGAATTATTCCGGGGCGGTTCGCGATGAGCGCGCGGTTCTGCATTCGATTGATATTGACTTGAGCCGCAATCTGTTGTTCTTGAAATGGGATCCGCTGCCGCGTGACTGGCCTTTGCAGGTGAATGCCCCCGGTATGCTGAATCTTTTTGAACAGCTTGGTGACGGCTCCTGGCGCGGCGGCAAGTTTGAATGGCTGGATCCCGGGCAGACGGTCAAGACGTTGAAGAATATTGACAACGGCTACAACGGCTGGCGGCGTCCGGCACGGGGCTCCAGAGTGGCGCTAATTATCTTTTCTGCCGACGGACAGCGCCG
>PXDI01000197.1 GCA_003565095.1 PVC group bacterium
AATTATGCGCTTTATCCGCATATGACGGTCTATGAAAACATGGCATTCGGGATGCGTTTGCGCAAAATTCCGCGGCCGGAAATTGACAAGAGCGTGCGTGAGGCGGCGGCGATTCTGGGCATGACCGAATATCTTGACCGTAAGCCGAAAGCACTATCCGGCGGACAGCGTCAGCGCGTGGCGATGGGCCGGGCGATTGTCCGTGATCCGGCGGTTTTTTTGTTTGATGAACCGTTGAGTAACCTTGATGCCAAGATGCGTGTAGAAATGCGTAAGGAAATCCTGCGTTTGCACAAGCGGATTGCCACGACAGTGATTTATGTAACGCATGATCAGGTTGAAGCGATGACGCTGGGGCAGCGGATTGTGGTGATGAAAGACGGGGTGATTCAGCAGGTAGCCGCGCCGCTGGAGGTTTACCGGACACCCGCGAATGTGTTTGTGGCGGGCTTTATCGGCACCCCGCCGATGAATTTGATCAGCGGAAAGCTTATTCAGAAAAACGGCCGGAAGCATTTTTCCGGTGCCGGAATTGATTTTGAATTACCGGAAGGATGCGCGCCGGTGCATGGAAACAGCAGTGAGCTTGTGCTGGGAATGCGTCCTGAGGAAGTCGAATGGGCCGGCGAAAGCGTTGCGGGCCCGGGCATCATCAATGGCACCGCCGAGCTGGTTGAGTATCTGGGCGGGGAAACGCTGGTGATGATGCAGGCCGGCAGCACCTCGCTGCAGGTTAAGATAGAAAGCCAGGTGCCGGTCAAACTGGATCAGAAAATCAGCATTAAAGCCGCCGCCGGGAGCCTGCATTTCTTTGATGCGGTCAGCGGTGAGCGCTGCGTATAAAGCCGGGATGCTACGGCGCGCCCGGTGTTATGTTTCGCCCGCAGTCTTTCTCTCTCCGCAAAGGGGCGCGGTCTATATCCCTTTGTTAACCTTCCTCAGCTAATTCGGCATGTATTATGCTTTAACAAACCTTTCGGTATTTAAACAGGATAAATTGAAAGGGGATATTATGCACAACCGGGTGGGTGGAAGAATCATTAAAACAGTATTTACCGGGGGTATTCTGGCCATCTATGCGGTGGCATATGCGGCGGCGATAGATGCGGCGAAGCTGCCGCGGCCGCTATATCCGGCTCTGCCGTCTGAAATTGCCGCGCAGGAGGCCCTGATTAATGTGTCCGAGAGTGCACAGGTGGTGGGGCCGAATAATTTCCGGATGAATTTTGAGATACCTGAGTTGCTGCCGGGCGGCGGGGACAATCCGCTTGAAGACCGGCGCGGTTTCAGTGGAAAGATTGACAATGCCGAGGGATTATGGAGCACAGATCGTGGTCGTGCACCGCAGTACAATACCGCGACGCATCACGTCGGGCATGGCGGACTTAAGGTGGAAGGCACCCGGATGACCGGGGATCTGCTGATAACCATCAAGCCGGACAACTGGGTCCCTGCTGATAAGCAGGAGCGTGAGATGCGTGTGACGGTTGATGCGGTGATTACCCGCAGTGACCAGCGTGCGCCGGAGACCGGGGATGCCGCGGAATCGCGCTGGTGGCACATCATGGCCAGTGATGCGGCGGCACCGGTTTTTGAGGTAAACGGCACTTCCACATTTAGCTGCTTTCAGTCCGGTCAGCAGGCAACTTCGCCGTTTTCCGGCAGTCTGACCCAGCCGGTGGGCGTGAATAAGTGGAATATGGGTAACCCCGATAATGGCGGGGTGGCGTTTGACTTTAATATGGGCACAAATCGTGTCAACTGGAACCATGCGCGGATGGCGCAGGCGCAGTTTGATCCGGTGCGTGATTTGTCGGCATGGCAGGGACTGCGCTTTGTGGTCGAGACCGCCGAACCGCGTAATGATGCTCAGGTGTCGGTGTGGCTGGGCGAAGCGGATGGCAGTTGGTATTACATAAAGGGCGCCATTCCGCTTTCGGCGGCTACCAATGAAATCTATCTGCCGTTCGCGGATTTCGCCGAGGCGGAATGGGTGGCGCCATCATCGCATGTTGATGAGGACTACGTTCTCGACTTGACTGCTATTGCACAGATCGGGGTCGGCGTTGTCAACCCGCTGGGTGTCGGGGATGTCGCTTTTACGCTTAGAGAGATAGATCTGGTGCGGTGGGTTGAGCAGGAAGTGGAACCGGCGCGGCTGGTGGTTAGTGGCAAGACGCTGGCGGTGAACGAGCATGAAATGGTGCCGCCGGGGCTGTTCGGCGGTTATGCGCCCAATCTGCCGCAGCGCTACCGCCCCGGCTGCCAGCGCGATTTGCGCACGCTGCCCGGCGGCGGCCCTTCGCTTCCGCGCATCATCCATTACCGCCTGCGTAACGCGGATCTGCCCGATCCTCTGGCACTGCTTGCTGCGCTTGACGAAGCCCGTCAGGCTGAAGAAGATTCCGTGCTGAAGCATATAGTAAATCTCTTTCCGGAAAACAATCTGCGGCGGTTTCCGGGAAATCAGCGTTCAGCCATCGAGCGCACGCTTCAACAGGAACGCAACGATTTCAGGGCGCTGACAGATCCGCTAAACAGCACATTGAGCAACCCCGGATTCTACGATGCGGCTATCTGGCCGGCGGAAGTGACTGACCGGCTCGGTGAACGTTTCAAGAGATATCTGGAGAAGCATCCGAATCTGAACACGCAGGAGCGTTTCGTGTTCCATCGGGCGCTGTTAACTGCCGCGCTGCCGGAACTTGTGGCTGATCCGCCGGCGCACGAGCCGACAGAGGCTTTTTATATTGACTGCATGGGGGACCGCTATCAGGCCTGCCCGGTGGTGCGCAATCCGACCGGCTGGCGGCAGGGCACAATCAGTCTTGGCAACAGTTACGCCGCCGCGGCTAAGGCGGCCGAGCAGGATGTGGTGCTGGAAATCTGGAATGAGCCGTATTTAAACTGGGCGGTACGTCCGGGCGAGCACTTGAAGGTGCAGTATTATGATGAAGCTCGCGCCGTGGAGGGCGGGGCGGTGACGCTCAAGGGTACCGACAAGGTGATCCCGCATTTCCGCTGGCGCAAGACGGATGGCGGCAATTGGGAAGTGTATGATGAAACCCAGTTTACCTACTGGTCGGGGCGCGGTAACGGCTATATTTATGATCTTTACGCACGGGTGCTGGCTGAGGCGGTCAAGGAAGTTAATGAGGACGTCAAGGTGATTGCCGGCTGGGGGTTCCGTTGGAACGAGGACCACTGGGCGGCCTGGGATATGCTTTACCGTCCGACGATCGACAACCTGTGGGATGTGATCGATGGCTTGCATGAGCATCATTACCAGGGTGATACGACCGCCATGAACGGATCGTATGAACTGGCCACCGCATATGCGATGACCCGTTACAACAAATGGCTTTATTCATACAACACCGAGGTTAACGACTTGTTGGATGCGCCGGCCCGCGGCCATCTTGAAACCCCGGAAATGGTTAAGGCCGCCACGGATTACCGCCGTATGACCTATAACATCCGGGATATTCTGTATTGTATTCTGCAAAGTCCGGATAAGAAAAAAGGCCGCACAGTAATTCATTATAACCAGACCCGTTCCGGGATGGACATTGCATACGGGGCGATTATGCTGAATCTGCGTGGGCGGTTGGTGGAGACGGCGTCAAGCGATCCGCATGTGTGGGTGGTTTCATCGATTGACGGTACTGATCCGCGCGCGATGCCGCCGGACTTTGAAAAGCCTGAGCTGGTGGTGCTGGTGTTTAACGATCATCGCGAAGCGCGTTCCGTGACACTCGATATCCACGCGCCCGATGGAACTGTTTTCACCGGAAAGCCATTGATTCAGCGGACGGCTTTAGACCGCGAAACCATGCGGGCGGGATTAATTGAGCAACCGCTTGAACTGCCGGCGGGTGCGACAACCTTGCAGCAGGAGATTGAACTGACTGAGCGGTCGGTATGGAAGATAACCCTGCCGTTGGAAGGGGAACTGGTTGCAGATGCGCAGGTGGAGCGTCAGCAGTTCTTTGCGCCGGATTTACTGAATCTGGTGCAGCATGACAAACCGTTTTCGACCAATATCAGAATTGACCGCCGTTCACGGCGCCAGGCGGCGCGTGCCTGGCTGCGGCTGGTGGTGGAAGATGTGCATGAAGGCGAGGGCGAAGTACGGGTGGGGGATCAAGTGATTGCCTTGCCGCGTGCGCTGACCGCGGACAATGTCAACCGCATCATTGAGCTGCCGCTGGATGTGGCGGCGCTGGGCCGCAACAATACGCTTGAATTCAGTGTGCCCGATAACCGGTTCCCGGGTTACCGTGTTCAGGTGGCCAGCATTGTTGTGGAGTCGCGGTGATTCAGCAGGTTCGCTTATACCTCGACCAGTAAATCATGCTGATAGAGTTCGCGGATCATCTGGACGTCGAGTGCATGTCCGGCTTTGTAGGAGACAATTCTGCCGGCAAAGCGCCCGCGGTCGATCAGGGCGACGGCCGCCAGCATATCCAGGCACGCCCTGTGCCAGACCGCTTCCAGCGCCTTGCCTTCGTGCAGCATGCGCGGTTTATTTAGATAACCCCAGCGGCCATGGACCAGAATGTTGCGCGTGTTATAGCCGAGATTGCGCATGTCGGCAAACAGCATCCCGATTGTCCGGCAATACAGCATCATTGAAAGCGGACAGTTGGTGCGCGCAAAGGCCCCGTGACGGAATGCCTCACGGTTGACGGTGAATTGGATGCGCTGGGAGCCGATGGCGGATTTGAAGCGAATGGCGCAATCAATTTCAAGCCGGCGGGAAGCTTTTTCATCCGGATAAAACGCCAGAAAGCTGCCGTTGTCACCACCGATGCACACCGGTTCCTTGACCGTCCAGGCTTTTGCTTTCCAGCCGGTGTGTTTCAGTCCGGCTTTTTCAACTGCTTCGACCATTCCGCGACTACTGTCATCAAACAGCGGTGGATCACCGGAGTCCATCCGGATGATAACATTGTCGAGCCCCAGTCCGGTTTTGAGGGCGATGATATGTTCAACCATACGCATGTAGTTATGTGGTGAGCCGCTGCGCAGGACAATGTTACGCACGATGGTCCAGACGTTGCGGACAGAGACTTCGATCGGCAGTTCATCCGGTAGGTCAATGCGATCCAGCCACCAGCCGGGGCGCGGGGCCGGTTCAAACTGCAGGGTGCGCTGCGCGCGACCGAAAAATGTGCCTGGCCCGGTAATGCTGAAGGGGGCGGCCAGTGTGGTGTCGTGTTCATCCGGCGGCTCGGCCTCATCGTGCGGCCGGAGTTGATCAATCTTTTGCTGTTTGAGTTGGTTGAAAGCTGTCTTGATTGCGGCCGGATCGCCCCCGAGAAGACGCTCGGGGACGTTAATTTCTGCTGTCATGAATATACTCCTGATCCTGAAAATTGTTACTGACAGCTAAATAGCATTAATGCGGCGCTGTCTGCAATCCATCAATTGCGTTGCGGGGCGAATTTCGGGGCGACGAAGACAGCCGGGTGCATGTAGAGCGGCTTGCCGGCCGGCGGTGTAGTTCCGGCGGCAATATCGCGGTATGTCATTTCAGTCAGCGTTCTGGCCTCCGGAATGATCGAGCGCCTGACGATGCCGGGCAGAATGGCGCTGAGCGCCTTGGCTGATTCTGCGGAACGCTGTTCCCAGTCCGGTGTTTCCGTGGCCTCTATCTGAGTTCGGCTTACAGCATTGGGCACTACTTTGAATTCAGGGCTTTTCAATCCTTGGCCTTGCACCATATTAACAAAGAGTTCGCCTTCTCTTTTGGCATTAGGTAGCAGCAAGGTAGCTTCTGTCGCAGCCTTGGCCAG
>PXDI01000065.1 GCA_003565095.1 PVC group bacterium
ACAATTTTGCAGAAATCTATTTTCAATAATTGCTTTCCGTTTGTTCCAGTACCGTTTCACAATAGTCACATTCCCCGCAATCGCCGTCACACCGCGCCATCCGCTCGGCCCAGTCATCAGGGAAGCGCGCGTTGTCGATATAGCGGGGGGCGAAAGCCGGCGCGTAACCGGGTTCCATCAGATTCATCAAATCGCCGCGATAGCCGCCGCTGGTGTAGGCTTCGAGTACCATGCGCGGATGCGAGTGCCGCCGGGTGGCCAGCTTGAACAGGTCGGCAAGCCCTTCGTAGCGCGGCAGATCCTCGGGACGGATCCAGGTGGCTTTCAAAAATTCCACCAGATGCTTCTGCTCGCGGAACAGGCTCCAGCAGGCATAGGGATGCACCCCCGGAACCGTCGCGGCGTGGTCAATTTCAGCATCATGCGCAACCGCGTTATCATGAAAAACCTGTGCCGGACAAAAACGCAGGCATCCGCTGTTGACAAGCAGGCAAAGCTGCTTGCCGTGACGTCCGCACCAGTCATGCGCACGCTTTACAATTCCGAAATTACGCTGCACGTCGCGCTGCAAACAGAAAGAGTCAAACCATTCCGCGGCATAGGACATGGCCTGCGGTGTTCCGATACGCATATTTACCGATGCGCGCGTTTTGATTGCCGGAAAATTCTTTTTTACAATCTGTGCGACCGCCGGGGAAGCTGCCGTCACATACTCCACGCCGCCACACAGACTTTCCAGATGTGCAAGCAGCGAACATACCCGTTTCTCAAGCGTCACACTCATAGCCTCAGCGCCATGACAGTTGGCGTTCAGCAGCAAATCCAGCTTGACCCCCATTCGCCGCAGTTCTTCGATATCTTCCTCCAGCATCCGCAATGCCGCCTGCGGCCCGTCCGGCAGCACCAGATCCGATTCCGGCCGCCCGGAAGGAACCCCCGGCCATGCAAAATAGACTTCATCAATATGCGCGCGGTAGTCGGCGACTATGTCAGTAAACCGCTCGCCGCTTTCAGGGCATTGATATCCAATCGTAAATTTCATTTTTCAATCACACTCTTTGACAATGCGCGCCGCCGCCACACACAGTTGTTTAAGGATTCTTTTTATTCCGCGTTTCGGCAGGCGGGCAGCCGACAGCCCCAGAACATGGCATTCCCCGGCGGGTGCAGCCAGACGCCATTGCGAACGAACATGTAACGCCGCCCCCCCCAGTCGCGCAGTTTCGGTAAACGCCTGCTCGAATGCCGCATAATCCGACCAGTAACTTTGTGCGCTTTCATCAAAATCGGTTTGCGTCTGCACCAGCTCACGGAACCCCGGACTGAACACTTGCAGGCACAAACCCGAAGCCGAGCCGTAAACACTGAATGTTTGCGAGCGCGGATACTGGATAACATCCGGCAGATCGGGCGACATACGCAACCGGCAGCAGATTTCACTGCCGGCCAGCTCCGAAAACGTGATAGTAGCCTCCGGTATGGCGGCATGCAGCATACGCATTTCTACTCCTGCGCGCCGGTAAAGTCCCTGCTGTCCGCGCCGTGCGGCCAGATCGACCAGCGCCGCTCCCAGCCGGTAACGCCTGCGGCTGTCCTGTTCAAGGTAGCCACGCACACGCAATGTTCGCACCAGATTATGCACCGTCGAACTGTTCAGATTAAGTTCGGCGGCAAGCGTGCTCAACCGCACCCCGTCCTCAGCGCGACCGGTAATATCCATGATGTCCAATGCACGCTCAACAGCTTGTATCATATATCGTTCCTTTACCGTCGGCCTGCAATAAACTTCAGTATTATTGAATTTACTATCCTCATTATTGAACGTTATCAGAGGCCATATTGCAATGTCAAGTGGTTTAAACATAGTGAAGATTTCAGACTAGAAATTAATATCGATTTGTATATCCAAATCGTTCAGCGCATCCAATGCGCGTTCCGCGATCGGATCGGGCTCCTGAAAAGTCGGCAGATAGCGATAATAAACCATCAGGCTTAATGCGGTCAGGGTGGTGTGATATACCGGACCATATGCCGCCGAGCGGCCACTGGAAAAAGTCCAGCTTCCATCATCGTTCTGATTTCTCACTGCCAGAGGCGCATACATGTTGTTCCAGCGCTCCCACAACCTGCCGCCCTGATGGAAATAAGCCTGGGTTGCATAATACCAGACATACACCGGTTCGAGAATGCCGTCGCGCATCGAAGGGTTCTCCCAGCTTGGCTCCCAGCCTGAGATGGAGTCCAAACCGCGACGGGCATGACTTGAGCCGGCATGTCCCAGCAATTGCAGGCACAGCACCCCGATCGGCGTCATGCTTGCACGAGTTGAATTTCCACTAGAAGCATAAATGAAATGCTCCAGCCCCGAAGGGTATTGCAGCTTAAATCCTTTCGCGGCGTTTTCCATTGCTTCCTCAAGTCCGGATATACCGGCACCAGCAAGATGCGCAGCTTTCAATGCCTGTGTCATCCAGCCGGAAACGGATGTACAGCGGTCACGCGCCCCGCCGTCACGCGCAAACTGATAATCCCAGCCGCCATCAGGCCGCTGACCATGCACGATGATTGAAACAGCTTTTTCCATAGCATACTTAACGTTTGGAATTCTCGTCATGGCATAGGCTTCCGCCAGAGCATATGACGCGATTCCATGCCCATAAACACCGCCGCGACTGGCGGCGCTTTCCGTATGCCGGAACGTCCCGTCGTCCCGCTGATCTTTTTCGACAAGAAATATTATTGCCCGACGGACAGTTTCCCCATAGCGTTCGGAAGCGGTGGTTTCCCCATGCGCAAGAAACGTCAATAAAGCCAGACCGGTCATCCCCGTCTTGCTGGCGGCGGTGCTCTGCCCCTGCCATGAGCCATCCTCCAACTGATTGTCTTTCAACCATTCCAGCGCACGGATTACGGCGGCTTCTGTTGCATTACCATGACCGCCGCCATAGCGCGCCAGAGCAGCTCCCCTGGCCCCGGGAGTGCGGCTGCCCAGCATTCCGCGCATCACCACCGGACTCCTTACCATCGCCACCGCATCAAAGCTGACTGGCTCCGGGCTGAAGTCCACATCCGGGCTCAGGTTATGGCTGCTGTCTTGAGATAGCGTGAGATCAGGTGTGAAATCCATTTGAATCGGGTCGGGAGGCTCGACCGGTTCCGGCGGTTCCATTTCTTCCGGCTCGATCAGCTCCTCGAGCGGCTCTGCTTCAATAATTTGAACCTCTATTGCCGATGTAGCCGGCGGAGACATCGAGGCGAACAATACCAACAGAAAAACCGCAAGAATCGGCACAATCACAGCACAAACCGGGGCGGCAAGTCTTTTTATTTGCAGCCTGGCCCACTTGTTGAGGCCGCTTTGCGGCGGCTGGCGCAGCCCACAGAATACCCTGTGCCATTTTTCTCTGAAAGAGAGTTCATCAAATAACTCCAAGAGCCTTTCTGGACGCAGCCCCTCAAACGCTTCAGCCATCTCGCTTGGCTCTGCGTTTTCCTTTGAGATATTCTGACTGTCCTGTTGTGCCACTTTGCTCCTCTTGGGCTGCTCATTGCATACTGTTCATACTCAAATCGCCGCCAATCTGCTTTGTTAATGAAATCACCGCAGCAGGATGCCGGCGACTCAATGCCGCGACCGCCGCCTCCGTTTCCGCCATAGCGGAATTCTCGAATCCCGCCCGTACAAGCTGACTGACTGCGGCACCGATTTTGTAACGCACCGGATTTTCGATCCGCTGCACGTAACCACGTTGCGCCAGTGTCCGCAGAAAGTTGTGCGCTGTCGGCGCTCTCACATTCAGACGCTGCGCCACATCGGTTACCCGCAAACCGTTTCCGGACTGCGCCAGCATCTCCAGCACATCCAGCGCCCGCTCAACCGATTGAATTCTATTATTCACCACCATTCATCAATCCCTAACCGTTATTCGGCATTGACAAACCATCTCATAGCGGTAGATTGGTTGTCAAGAGGAAGAATTGATAAATAACGGTGGATTGTCTGGTTTTTGGCTGGTTTTTGTTTCAGTTTGGCTGACGGCGGGTCGCCGGTGCCGGAGCACAGCGGGCGCGGGGTAGATCGCATCAGCCTGCGCAGTCTCGCAGCACATGTTTCCGGTTAAGGAATCACTCCTCAGTCTGCCCATAGATGATCCGTTCGTCATAGGTGCGCCCGACTCCATCGAATCGGCCGTGGATATACCCGCGACTGCCAACATACGGCGGCACTGCCTCAGGCTGGCCTACGATTGCCGCATGCAGGGCAAGCAGGGCCAGGGGCTCTTGGGCGTTGAAGCTGGTGTTGTAGTGTTGTTGACTGGGGACGAAGAAGCCATCGCGGATGCGATGTTCCACGATGTTGTCGCCAATGCGCCGGGCCAGATTGAGCAGTTCGGGGTGGGGGTGGACACGGTGCATATCCAGCACGGCATAGATCAGTTCTGGATCAGCGCTGTCGGTGGCCAGATTCAGGTTTGGCTGGTCATTGATCCGGTTGCCGAGTTCCCCGAGGCCGTTGCCACGCATCATGCCGCGTACGCCAGTCCACAGACGCCGATCTCCCGACAGGCGAAACGCCCTGGCATAGGCAACCAGGAATGGGGCATTGGCCGGGCTGCCCTCAAAGGGGCGCGGATCGTTGGACTGGTTGTAGTAGCCGAAGGTCGTGATCATGCGTCCGCTCAGATCAGTGCCATCAGCCCACATGGGGCGGAAGTAGTTGCGTTCCTCATCGTAGGCATGGTGCAGATAGGCGGCCATACCGGCGACTGTGGGGTCGAGAAAGCTCCGACCCTGTTCGCCCAACTCCTCGGCCAGTCCCAGCAGCACCAGAGAATGTACCGCGTAGATGCTGCGAATGCGCGCTGGGGTAAACAGGGCCCAACCTTCGCGAGCCACCTCACCGAACTCACGCCCGAAGTGATTCTCTGCTCGGTCTCCGTGATGTGACCACGTATGGCCCGTGTTGGTCATCGGCCACACTGGCTCGCGACGACGGCGTGGTTTGCTGTATTGGTAGCTGCCAAGACCGGTTTCGGGATGGCGCGAACGGACATACATCTGCGTCATCCGCTCAGCCCAGACCAGGGCCTCGCGTTCGCCGTGAAGCGCGGCCAATTGACCAGCGGCGAAGATCAGGTCATTGCCGGCATTGACAAAGGTCAAACCACGCCCATCGTAAAACGGCTCTGGATTGCGGAATCCGCGCTCCCACATTGCGGGAGAGACGTTCCGGCTGCCCCGATATCCGCCATGGCGATTCATGTCCAGGCGGCCCCAATCGGTGATATGGGCGTCCCAGACCGCCCGGATCAGACGAGCGGTGGCCTCGGGATTGACCTCGTAGAGGAACGCGTAGTAGGGCAGTGAATTCTTGAATTCGTGACAGTTGGCATCGAAATTTCCAACCGGTTTCAGGGTGCGCAGGTCAATAAATTGATGACCGCCCCAGCGCAGCAGACCGCAGGGGCTGGCGAGGTGCTCAAAATGATAGCGCACGGTGGCTTCAGCCGCCGTGCGGAATCGCTCCTCGCCAGTCAGGCGACTGAGGGCAACCAGCGTGCGCAGCAGGTTCTGCTGACTGGCCAAGTTGGAAATAATATACTCACGGTTGCGGTGTTTCCACACCACCGGCTGGCCGTTACGCAGGTCCAGACCATCGGCGAAGAGCGGCGTATCCTGCCCGCTCCAGCGGTCACGGCCCCGTTCCAGCACCTGGTCAGCAAAGGTGACCACCGCTTGCAAGCGACGGGCGTCGCCGTCCTCGGCCGCAGCGGTTGGTGACACCGCTGTCA
>PXDI01000302.1 GCA_003565095.1 PVC group bacterium
ATGTTGCCGCCGTTTCATTCCTTCGGCATAACCCTGACGCTGATCCTGCCGTTACTGACCGGCATTCGAACCATTTATCACCCCAATCCAACCGAAGGTGGAACGCTGGCGCGGTTGATCAACATGTATAAGGTCACAGTCCTGCCGGGAACCCCGACGTTTATAAACGGGATTTTGAAAGCAGCCTTACCGGCTGACCTGGCATCATTGCGCCTTGGTGTGACCGGTGCGGAGAAGTGTCCCGAGTATGTCTATAATGAACTGAAAGAGCTGTGCCCTGATGTGATGATTCTCGAGGGATACGGCATAACCGAATGTTCTCCGGTGGTTGCGGTAAATTATCCTGAGAACCCGGTGCCGTTCTCGATAGGAAGGATTGTGCGCTCATTGAAGCACCTTATTGTCAAAGGTGACAAGATGAAGCCATGCGGCGCAAATGAACAGGGAATGCTGCTGGTTAGCGGTCCAAGTGTGTTTTCTGGCTATCTTGAATATGAAGGGCCTTCACCATTTGTGACAATTGATGACCTGAATTATTACCGCACCGGTGACTTGGTCGTGGAAGATGAAAACGGAACCTTGTTCTTCCGCGGGCGATTAAAACGTTTTATCAAACTTGGCGGTGAAATGATTTCAATGCCGGCGGTTGAGGAGATTCTGGTTGAGAAATTCCGGTTAGCAGATGATGACGGTCCGGTTCTTGCGGTTGAGGCTCCGGGCGGTGATAATCCTGAATTGACCCTGTTTACGGTGCGCGATATCAGCCGTGAGGAGGCTAACGATGCAATCCGGGCTGCGGGGTTATCGGCTTTACACAATATCCGGCGTGTAGAAAGAGTTGAGGACATTCCGCTGCTGGGGACCGGTAAGACAGACTACCGGGCATTGCTGAAAATGTTTGAATAATGTTATACATAAGATAGGCTAATACACAGCTCACAATAGCGTATTACATAATAATACAGGATTAATTATGGGAAATGGCAAGCATTGGATTGGGTTTGATCTGGGCGGCACCAAAATGCTGGCGGCGCTCTTTGACGGTGGATTTAATTTATGCAGCCGCCGTCGCCGCAAGACCAAAGGCGCCGATGGTGCTTTGGCCGGTGTTGACCGGATGGCGGAGACGATTGATCAACTGCTTGATAATGCGGGCGTTTCGATTGATAGCATTCGCGGAATAGGTGTTGGTGTGCCCGGACCGGTTGATATGGTAACCGGCCGCATTCCGGATATACCGAATCTGCCATGGAAAAACGCAAAAGTGCGCGAAACGCTGGGGAAGCGTTTTGATTGTGAAGTGGTGTTGCTGAATGATGTGGATGCCGGTTTGTATGGTGAATATGTATACGGTGCGGCAACCGGCGCGCGCTGTGTTCTCGGTGTTTTTCCGGGAACCGGGATCGGCGGGGGCTGTATATACGAGGGGATGATTTTGCGTGGTGCGGGTCTTTCCTGCATGGAGATCGGTCACATGCAGGTTTTACCGGAAGGTCCGCTGTGCGGATGCGGTCAGAAGGGGTGTCTGGAGGCGGTTGCCGGTCGCTTGGCGATAGCCGGAGCGGCTGCATTGGCGGCATATCGCGGTGAAGCGCCGAATCTGCTGGCTGATGCTGGAACAAAGATTTCTGATATTCGCAGTGGTGTATTGGCCCGTTCAATTAAGGCGGGAGACCGGGTTGTCGAACGGATAGTCCGTGATGCTGCGGGCTGGATTGGGATCGGTGTTGCAAATACGGTTAATCTGTTGTTGCCGGATACCATTCTGCTGGGTGGCGGGTTGGTGGAGGAACTGCCGGATCTGTTTGTTGAAGAAGTCACGCGGGCGGCCCGTTCCAGAGTAATGCCGGCTTTCAAAGGGATGTTCAAGGTCAAGACGGCGCAGTTGGGCGATGACGCGTGTGTCTGGGGTGCGGCAACGTGGGCAAGGAAGATAATTGAAAAAGAAAAAAACAATACCAATTGAAGCTGATGGTCATTCTGTGCGGCTGGTGGCTGCGATTGATATCGGTGCCACTTCCGTTCGTATGCTGATTGCCGGGATTGATGAAGGAAGTGGGGATATACGGCGTATTGATTCGCTGCATCAGGCAGTTGATCTTGGCCGTGACGCGTTCACCCGCGGTTATATCCGTAAGGAAACGACGGAGCGGTGTGTTGAAATACTGCGCAGTTTTCAAGAGATTATGGCTGAGTACCGGATCACGGAAGCAAAAGACATCAAGGCGGTGGCAACCAGTGCAGTGCGCGAGGCTGTCAACCGCGAAGCTTTTCTGGACCGGCTTTATATCGCGACCGGAATTGATGTTGAAGATATTGATGAAGCTGAGGTTACCCGTTATGTTTATCTTGCCGTCAAGCCGGTACTTGACGTAACCCCGGGATTATCGCGCGGTACAGTGCTGCTGACAGAAGTTGGCGGCGGCAGCACTGAGTTTCTTGTTATACGCCGCGGGCAGGTCGTATTTGCTCACACCTACAGGTTGGGTGCTGTTAGAATCCGTGAATTGCTGGATGATGTGAATGCTCCGGTGGCCCGTATTCCGGATATTCTGGAAAACGAGATACACAATTCGATTGAACGGATTCAGCACAGCGTTTCGCTGCGCAGTAAACCCAAAATGCTGGCGGTTGGTGGTGACATCCGTTTTGCGGCTCAACGCATCATGCGCGGGTGGGATGGTAGTGGCGTTGCTGAAATAAAACTGAGCGATCTTGATAAGCTCTGCCGCAAGATTCTTGCAATGTCGCAGGACGAAATTGTTCGAAAGTTCGGACTTACCTACCAGGAGGCCGAAACACTTGGACCGGCGCTGCTTTCGTATGCCCGGCTTGCCGGAGCGATGCGGCTGGAGAAAATCAGTGTAGCCTCAACTTCGCTGCGGGACGGATTGGTGGTTGATCTTGCGAGTGATGCCTGGTCCAACGAGTTTTCGGCCCAGGTTCTGCAATCGGCGCGCAAGCTGGCCAAGCAATATGATGAGGATATCGAACATGCCGAGCACGTTACCCGTCTGGCGCTACAGTTATTCAGGGCGCTGAAGGACGAACACCGCCTGCATGAGCGATATGAGCTCATCCTGAGGGTTGCCGGGCTGCTGCATGACATTGGTGCTTTCATAAGTGCGGGAGGGCATCACAAGCATTCCATGTATCTTATACAGAACAGTGAAATATTCGGACTCGGAGCCCGGGAACGCAACTTGATTGCGCAGGTGGCCCGATATCATCGCCGGTCTGAACCGAAGCAGACTCATCCTGATTACATGGCGCTTGATCGTGAGAGCCGGATTGCGGTTGCCAAGTTGAGTGCAATTTTGCGCGTAGCAGATGCACTTGACCGCAGTCACGCCTGCAATGTCGGCGCAATGAAGGTTTTGCTGGAGCCGGGTCAGGTTTCTCTGGTTGTTCCGGATGAGCGCGATCTGACAATAGAAGAGCTGGGCCTTCAGCAAAAAGGACAGATGTTTGAGAGGGTTTATGGTTTACGCATCATTATGGTACCGGGAGATGTTATTTAGATGAAAAAGGCTGCAAGCACAAAGAAACCGTTTTTTAACCGTGAGTTGAGTTGGCTTGAATTCAATCAGCGGGTATTGGATGAGGCGTCTAATCCGGATGTTCCTTTGCTGGAAAGGTTGAAATTTCTGGCAATCACGGCCTCGAACCTTGCGGAATTCTTCATGGTGCGGGTGGGCGGCCTGTATTTGCTGCAACAGCACCGTATCGCCAAGCGTGATCCTTCCGGACTTACTCCGCGTAAACGGCTTAAGGCGGTCTCTGATCGTGCGCACAGCATGGTTGCCGAACAGTACCGGTTATATAATGAGGTTCTTGAAACAGGATTGAGCCGCGCGGGAATTGTGCGTGTTGCGCCTTCAGCAATGACGAATGAGCAGAAGGTGTCAGCCGAACGGTTCTTTCTGAACGAAATTGTTCCGGTAGTTACACCGATGGCGGTATATGAGGATCAGGTGTTCCCGTTACTGGTTAATGTTAGAATGAATCTGATTGTAAGGCTTGCTCCTGAGCGTGCGGGGATGAGTGAGCGCTTTGCGGTAATTCCTTTGGTGGGCGGTTTGCCGCGGTTTGTATCAATGCCGTCGAATGATGAGTGGTCTTTTGCGCTTATCGAGGATGTCGCGGGAATGTTCATAGACCGTCTTTTCCCGGGTGAAACTGTTTTGGAATGTACGCCTTTCATAATTACCCGTAACGCAGATCTGGAAGTGCGGGATGAATTTGCACAGGATCTTTTATCAGAGATGGAGGATATTCTGCGTGCCCGGGCGAAGAGTGATACTGTCCGGCTTGAAGCCGGGCAGGGGATGTCGCGCTCCGCACAGGCTTTTTTGAAGAGAGTGCTGGGAATCAGTAGTGAGCAGGTGTATGAGCTTGGCGGTCCACCCGCATTGAATGATTTTATGCAGATTGCTTTACGGGACGGTTTTGACCGTCTGCGGTATGAGACGTGGCTTCCGCAGCATTCGCCGCAAATTGACCAGCAGGCGGGGATGTTTGAGAATATTGCCGACCGTAACATTCTATTACATCATCCTTACGAATCTTTTGATCCGGTTTTGCGCTTAATACAGGAGGCTGCCGAGGATCCGCATGTGCTTGCAATTAAGCAGATTCTTTACAGGACAAGCAGTCGCAGTCCGGTCGTTGCCGCACTGACACGAGCGGCACGTAACGGCAAACATGTGGCGGTTATCGTTGAGCTTAAAGCGCGTTTTGATGAAGCGCGGAATATTGACTGGGCCCGCCGTATGGAAGAAGCGGGGGTTCAGGTTATATATGGGGTGCGTGGTTTCAAAACCCATGCCAAACTTTGTTTAATTGTCCGTAAAGAGCCGGCCAAGGGGATTGAACGTTATGTTCATTTCGGCACCGGAAACTATAATGAAGCGACGGCGCGTTTGTATACCGACATCAGTTTTCTGACCTGCGATCCTGATTTGGGAACAGCCGCCGCGGCGTTTTTCAACGCGATTACCGGATACTCGCAGCCGGTGCAGTATGCGCGGCTTTACGCCGCACCGATCGCAATGCGTGCGCGCCTGCTGGAGTTGATTGAAGGGGAAATGGTTCGTGCGCGGCAGGGACAGAAATCCCGGATTCGGGCAAAAGTGAATTCTCTGGTTGATCCAGATATTATCAATGCACTTTACAGGGCGTCGGATGCCGGTGTGAGAATTGAGCTGATTGTGCGCGGGATGTGCTGCCTGATGCCGGGAGTTAAGGGGTTAAGTGAGAAAATTTCAGTTGTCAGTATTATTGACCGTTTTCTGGAGCATAGCCGGATCTTCTGTTTCAGTGCTGGCGGTGACGATACTGTGCTGATCTCAAGTGCTGATTGGATGCCGCGTAACCTTGACCGCCGCTGTGAACTGATGGTTGAGATAAATGACGCTGCCGCCAAGGCGCGTTTGATAGAGATTCTTGACAGCGGATTGAACGACACTGTGAAGGGCAAATGGTTGCAGCCGGACGGTATGTATCTGCCGGCAGCACCCGGCAAACTGCGAAAAGGCAGACGCAGTCAGCAGGGACTGTACGAAAGTGCCTGTCGCGCAATTGATCGTCAGATTCAGGCGCAGCGCACGGTTTTCAAGCCGCATCGGCCTTCATAATAATAATGCGGACAGATTACAGCGCGATTTTCCCTTTATCGGGAGTGTCCATAACATAGGCGGGCAGAGCCATTTGACTGAGTTCAGGACGCAGTTGCTTCATTATGCTGCGCCCGGTACGCACAGATGTCTTGAAATG
>PXDI01000399.1 GCA_003565095.1 PVC group bacterium
AGCGCCTAACGACTAGCGCCTAACTCCTGGGGGAGAAAAACCAATGAGCTCCAAGTACTTGATGAAACGACGATTAGCCCCAAGACTGGGGCGCAATTATTGACAGAACGATGGGGAATTGCGGAGAATAGTATGAAAAGATACAAGCTAAATCCATGCGGGGATGCGGAGATCGACTGCCTGCGGGAAAGTTTTCTGACAGGTCCTGCGACTGACGCCAACTACAACGAGCGGCGCGGGGTACTGCTGCGCTGGACGCATCTGCTGCAACGGCGCGGCGCTGATTTATCAAGTTACGTTGATCATTACGATGTCATCCGGCTGGCGGAAAGACATTCCGAAAAAGATAAACTATATCCAGCGGTCGACCGGGCATTTGAGCTTCTCAACGGAATACAGGCGCTGGTTACGGATGCAGCGCCGGACGGGAATGACCGGATTGTTTGTGAAGCATGTCAAGAATATGACCCCGGCGATGGATTACAAGACTGGCCGATGTACGGCGGCGGGCCGGACAGCGCGGGAGCGCGGGATGGCGGCGGGCCGTCAAAAGGCATGGTTGCCTGGAAGAAACCGGTTGGACTGGCCTGGTATGCGCGGCCGGTTGTTGATGGCGGGCGCATCTATGCCGCCGGCCCCGGCTTGCGCACAATGCTGTACTGTCTGGATTGCAAAAGCGGGGCGGTAATCTGGAAAACAACGCGTCCATGGCATCCTGATTTGCGACAATACGGGACCCCCGGCACAGCATGTACCCCGCTGGTGCTGAAAGATACGATTGTTCTATTGGAGCTTGGCGCACAGGGCAAGGATTTCGGACAGCGGCATATTGTGTATATCAACAAAGCCGACGGGCGGTTGCTAAACAAAGTTCCGGCCGGCGAGCTGGATTATCGCGCCGGCTACGCCGCTTTTGACGGCAACGAGCGTTTTCTGGTTCTGCCTTACTGCACACATCAGCTCGGCCGCATTCCGCCGCATTTTTCCGCACCCAATATGCTCTACTGCGTCGATACAGCAACCGGTGGCAGGCAATGGGATATGCTGACCGGCCCGGTTTTCTCCGAACCGCTTATTAATGACGGATGCGTCTATGTCGGCAGCCAGGACGGAGCGTTTTATTGCATGCGGCTGGAGCCGCCCTTCAATACCCCCTCAACGCATAACTGGTACGATAAAAAACGGTTTGTCTGGCAGTTTAATGCGCGCGATGCGATTAACTCCACCGCGCTGGTCAGCGGCGGCAGTGTTTATTTTGGCGATAACAGCGGCAGATTCTATTGTCTTGATAAGGCCGACGGTGCATTACGCTGGCAGACAGATGTTCCGCACGAACCGCGCGCGTTTAAATTATTCAGCACCGCATTGCAGGTGGATAATGAAATCTATGTCGGCACCGCCAATAAACGTTTCTATGTGCTGGATGCAAATAGCGGAAAAATCAAAGCCGAAGCGGAGTGTCCCGACTGGATACGCTCACGTCCGGCAGCGGAAGGCGGACGGCTGTTTGTACAGTCGATGGACGGTACACTGACGGCGTTCGAGCTGGACGGATTGAAGAAGCTTTGGCAGATCAAAATCGGCACGCATCCGGTGTATGCCGATCCGGTTGCAAAGGATGGTTGCGTATACGTAAATTCCTCAGATTTATGGCTGTGGTGCATTGATGCCCAGACCGGCGCGCTCCGCTGGCGGCATTCTCTGATTGAATCAATCGATTTGAACGGTACAAGAATATTTGCCGACGAAATGTGCTGCGGCGGATTTTTTCAATCGAAGCCCACCGCCGCCGGCGGACTGGTTTACTATGGCACGCCGTCGCGGTTTGTGGTTGCGGTTGATCATCGCAGCGGTCGTGAAGTCTGGCGCTATGAAATGGGTGGAGCGGTTTCGGGTGCCCCGGCAGTGGCGGGCGGTCGCATATATGCCGGGCAGCAGGGCGGTGAGGAATACTTCTACTGCCTTGATGCCGGAACCGGCTATCCGCTGTGGCGACAGGCGCTGTCGTGGGTCTGGTCATCCGCAAAAGTGGATGGCGATGCCGTATTGGTGCCGGGTTGTGACGGATATTTTAATTGCCTGGATGCTGCGACCGGCGCGATCCGCTGGCGTTACCGCTCCGGCCGTGCCGCCCATCCCGAACCGGCGGTGGCGGACGGCAGGGTCTATTTCGGGTCATGGGATCACTGGGCCTACTGTTTTGACATTGCCACCGGAAAAATGCTGTGGCGGTTTTATACCGCCGGCAGTCCGGATTCCGGTGCACCGTGCTGCGGAGAAGGAAAACTGTTTCTGCCGGCCATTGGCGATACGCTTTACTGTATGGATGCCGCTACCGGTAAAGTGCTGTGGACTTTTTCAAAGCCGCTGTGTTCGATGAACGGGGCGGTGGCTTACCACGATGGCCGTGTCTATGCCTCACGCAATGTGCAAGTAGGGGCGGTTTCGCTCAGCGCGGCGGTAACCTGTCTGGATGCTGCAACTGGACTGGAGATCTGGGAACACGCCGGCGGCGGTCTGACCCCGGCGGTGATTGCCGGCGGCAAGGCCTGTTTTGCGTCGACGGCGTCGGCTTTTTTTACTTGCGTTGAAACAAAGGGCAACGGCGACGGTACCGCCAGGCAGCTATGGCTGTGCAGAATGGGTGACCGTATTGACGAATGCGCACCCGCACTGTATGGCGGAAAAGCCTATGTAATCAGCGCCGATGGATTTTTGTATGCGGTTGAATGATAAAACAAAGGAAAAAGCAGATGAAAAAAGAAACCTTCGGTGTGTTGGGTTGTGCGGTGTTGATGGCGGCGATAGCGGTGAACGCCGGATCCGAATGGAGCGGTTATGGTGGACCACAGGGACAGCGCGTTTACCGGGATGCGAATCCGCCCGTCAAGTTTGACATGACAACCGGTGAGGGTGTGCGCTGGCAGACGGTGCTGCCGTCATGGGGACACAGCAGCCCGCTGTATGTAAACGGTCGCATTTTTTTGTCCTGTGAACCGGGGCCTTCCTCACCGTTTCCGTCACTTGTCTGTCTCGACGCAGCAACCGGCAGAATTTTATGGGGCCGCGAGCTGAATCCGTTGCCGGCCATCTATCCCGATGATGCAGAGAAACAGGAACAACTGCGCAAAGATATAAAGGCGTTTCAAGACCGGCTGGCGGAGCTGCGTGCGGAGGTGGTTGCTGAAGTAGGCGGTGGTGACCGCGCGCGCCGGGCGCGGGATGTCATTGGCGGCAATCGTGAGCTTAATAATGAGCGCGGACGGTTGGAAAAAGAGGCCGGCATGCGGATTGATACATATCGCTGGAACCAGTATGCGGTTACATGGGATTGCTATGGAGATGCATTTGCCACGCCGGTAACGGACGGTGAACACGTTTATGCAACCACCGCATGGGGCTATCACGGCTGCTTTGATTTTGACGGCAACATCAAATGGGTACAGCACGTCAGAGGCGCGAAACCGCAGTTTAATACAATCGGCCGCTCCCCGCTGTTATATAAGAACATGCTGATCGATAATACAGACAGGACCCTGCGGGCGTTGGACAAAAATACCGGAGCGATTCTCTGGACCGGCGAAGACAAGGGCGGATATGCCATGGTTTCTCCCGCCGTTATTACGGTCGACGGACAGGATGTACTATTAACTGCCGGAATCAGCGTCTATCTTCTTCCGGACGGAAAACCGCTGAACATTGAGGGCTGGAAAGATGAAGGAATGCAGATTCTGGTAAAATATGACGAACCGGACGTGGCTTTCTTTTGCGGTTCGGGTGAGCATTGCGGATGGACCAACAAAGGCAACAAGGACCCATATCCGCCGGCGGCCGTCCGTTTCAGTTTGTCCGGGGATAGCCTGAACGCAACGGTGCTTTGGCATGGCGGTAAACTGGCGGATTTCACGTCAAATGACCGCAACGCGCAAGGCGATGCCATGGGTGGCAATGCGCCATGGATGGTGTATTATGACGGACTGCTCTATCATCGTAACGGAGCACATATAAATGCCCTGACAGGCGAGATTGTCAAAGGCCGTATTGCGCGGCGGCACAATCACGAAAGAGCCGTTCCCGAAACCCAGCATATGCTGAAAATTGCCGGGAACCATGTCTATGGATTGACCGGGTTTACGATGAATGTACAAGCACTGGAAGGCGGTCGGATTGTCAACAACCGGCTGGTGCGGGCTGAGGCAACCGAAGCCGAAAAGAAGATAATGCATTACTGCTTTGGCGATGAACAATTCAGGATGCCGACTGCCGACAGCGATAAGGGCCGTTTTTCATATGGGCATGTCTTCACATTCGGCGGCGATGCCCTGTTTGTCCGTTCCCTGACCCGCCTGATTTGCCTAGGGTCGGATTAACCACGAATGGACGCGAATTTCCGGGCCGGGGAGCCCCGGCCCCTTGGGGCATTCCGGAGGGGCGACCCAAGGGACTGGGCCGCCCCTACAGACGTTTGCGCTCAATACAAAAATTTAGAGATTTACAATAGAGGCCCATTAGTGTGAATTAGTGTCCATTCGTGGTTAAAAAGGACATTAAATATGACAGTACGTGAGCGGTTTCATGCGGTAATGAGTTTTGAGCAGTTTGACCGGTTGCCGGTGCTTGAATGGGCCGGATGGTGGGACAAGACCATTGAACGCTGGCATACGGAGGGGTTGCCGGTGGAGCTGACGGACCGATATGATATATGCCGTCACTTCGGTCTGGATGTTTACAAGCAGGACTGGATTTCACCGCGCACACATGCGACACCCAAGCCGGCGGCGCACGGTGCCGGGGTTGTTGAAGACGAAGCAGGCTATCAATCGGTTCTTTCAACATTATACCATCCGCGGCCGGTAGATGGTGCGCGTTGGCGGAAATGGGCGCAGGAACAGGCGGACGGAGATGTTGTGCTGTGGTTCACGATGGACGGCTTTTTCTGGTTTGCACGTGAGCTGCTGGGGATTGAACGCCATCTGTATGCTTTCTATGATCAGCCGGAGCTGATGCACAGGATCAACTCGGATCTGGCCGACTGGATGCTGCAGGTTATTGAACAGCTTTGTGCGATCTGCGTGCCGGACTTCATGACCTTCGGCGAGGACATGAGCTACAACAACGGACCAATGCTTTCCAAGGAGCTTTTTGATGAATTCATGCTGCCGTATTATCAGCGTGTGATTCCGGCGCTGCGCGGTCACGGCATTATTCCGATTGTGGATTCTGACGGCGACATTGCTGTTCCTGCGCACTGGTTTGCGGCAGCCGGACTGGATGGCATTCTGCCGCTTGAACGCCAGGCCGGGGTTGATATTTCCGCCTTGCGCGCAACGCACCCGCGCATGAAATTTATCGGGCATTTCGACAAAATGACCATGAATAAAGGTGAGGCGGCCATGCGTGCTGAGTTCGAGCGGCTGCTGCCGGTGGCCGCCGGCGGCGGTTTCCTGATCAGTTGCGACCATCAGACCCCGCCCGGTGTTTCATACCGCGACTACCAGACCTACATTGCGCTGTTCAACGAATACGCGGTCAAGGCCGGGAGCAAGCAACTCGGCGGTACGATTCAATCATAAAAGAAAGGCCGGCCAAAATGACGACGCGTGAGAAACTGGAACAGCTTTTGACTGCTGAACATGGCTGCGGGCCGCTGGCGGCGACGGTGCATATTTCTGCCGATGATCAGCAGGTGCGGATCAAGGCGGAGTTTACGCATCAGGCCGAG
>PXDI01000232.1 GCA_003565095.1 PVC group bacterium
TGCAATTACTGGGTGAGATTATGGATAATCCGGAAACGGATGGTCTGCGTACATTTAAGTGGCGCGTTTCGCTCTGGACGGATGCGGTAAAACGGATTAATCAAGACCGCCCCGATCAAAGCCGGATGTTTCTGGTTATGCACCGCAAGGCATCTCGCATGGATGCTGAGTTTGTTGGCAATTTTTTCAGCCGTGCCTACGAATTTGACGCCAAAAGAGATCACCAGGAAATGACGGACGATGATCTTTATGCCTTTTATGAGGAGTATAACCGTTCGCGGCTCCCGGCTGGTGAGCAGGGGCCGTTTGGAGAACCGGTTTATTTTGAAAAAGAGATCCGGCAGCTTGCCGCCCGAATGGGGCGGCCGGATCCTTTTGCTGAGCGGAACACGCAGATGGATCCGGAAACACTGGAAGCGGACCGGCCTCTGACGGCCGGGCCGGCGGTCTTTTATGCCAGCCTGATTGAGCAACATACCGGTGAAGCGGCCGGGCGTCTGCGTGTCAGGGGAATTCACTGCGACTATCTGGCCGTACACGATATCGACAACATGCTGATCATGCTTATACCCGTGTGGGAGTCTGGCAGTGAACCGGATATCGTGCGTTTGCCGGAACCGCATGATCCGCGAATGAGGTTGTATAATCTTTGGTTGAAGCTTGTGGCAGTTGACCGCAAATGGATTGTAATGCGTGCTTTTTCCGCGTTTCCGGGTCGCGGTATTTTTTATGTGTGCCGCCGCGAAACGGGTGACTGGAATGAATATCTGGTTATGGATGATGCGGGAAGGACGGAGCAGCGCATAGGAATGCCAAGAGAGAACGCTGTTTTGGGTATGAATCAACTGGATAGCATGCTTACGGGAAATATATTCTCTGCTTCGGGCATGTATCAAAGGGACAACCTGCTTGCGGGCAACATATTCTATGACGGGAATGGCAATGGCATTGCCGCACTGAATCTGGAGACGGGGGAATCGCGTTGGGTCAATAAGGCCTCGACCCACGGGCCGTTGGACGGCTTGGAGCAACCGCGCAGCCGCTCCAACACACCCCTGAATGCAGGTGGCGGTAAAATAGCTCTGCTTGATATCCGTACCGGCGGGCGGCGGAATCCTGACATGTTGAGTTTGCGCAAACATATTTTTGATCCATCCGTACCACAGTGGACCACGACGGAAAGCGATATATCAAAAATGGCCGAACATCATCGCCACCACACCAGGCACACCACATATCTGCTAAGGCGCTATCTGCATTACGGCGGGCTTGACGCCAATATTGTTTCGGTTGGAAACAAGCTGCTGATCGACACCGTTACCGGCGAAACCTCCGAATATCCGCCTGACTGGCGCGAGTTGAAACCGTTCATCTTCATGCATAATTATCCCTTCAGGCCTTTTGAAAGTCAAAATTCAAATGGGGAAATTGAGCTTGCCGTGGCGGATGACAAGCTTGCCATGCACAGAATCAGGTTTAGCGGGCTGCGTAATCCTCGTGCCATATATGCATGCGCCGTTCATGACGGGAAAGCTCTGTTTTACACATCATCACATTTCCAGGTGCTGAATCTTTTTGAAACCCCGGAGTAGTATCATGTCAAAGAATTACATATTATGTTGCATACTGCCATTGTTGGTCATGGCCGTTTCTGCAACTGGCTATGAAAGAGTCATGGAGGCATCATGGGACCAAAAGGTGTCCGAGCTGGATCATTTACGAAAATTTGAGAATCTATTATTTGGTGCAACACATTCCGAGGTTTTGGGATCGGGGGTGGTTCTGTCGGAAGTATGGACATCTCCTGACTTCCGCATGCAGGGGTTTAAATACGAGGGATTTATGTTTGGCGGGGTACGTGACGACATTCCTTTACATGCATGGTTTTTTGACGATATGCTTTTTGCCGTCAGCATTGGCCCGGTATCCAAAGCTGCGCGAAATGATTTCGATGCTTACAAAAAAAGGTTTGTCGCCGAAATAGAGCCAAGGCGCATTTCAGGACAGGTTTCTCGAGGTTTTTCCCTTCACAGGTATGCTACAAGTCTCTTTGTGCTGGTTGAAAGACCTCGTTCGCTGGTCGTTCTGTCCAAACCGGCAGGCATGGCATATCTGGAATGGATGAAGTCGCTTGGCAGAAAAACAGTCAGAGATGAAGGATATCCTGATCTTCTGGCTATATCTATCGGGGAGTTTTCTTTCGCAAAATGATTTTAATTCCGGCAAAAAATGACCGCATTTTTGTGTGTTTATGCGCAATGGTTGCGCTGGGTTGTGTCTGCCCGGTATTTGCCCAGCGCATCGGCGTCATGGCCGACGAAGGGCATGAAGCAACCGCCACTATAGCGGAAGACAGGCTGGGCAACGTTGAGGGTATTGAAATTGTTGACCGTCAGTTGTTTGGTTTTGTTGATGAGTTGGCCGCGGGCGATGGGCTGAAGATAGACTCACAAATTGCCGCCGATGGACTGCTGCGATTTATGAATGTGACTCATGAAAATGCCACAATCCCGGCAGTCTCGCTGACGATTATCAATCCCGGGGCTATGATCGTGCTTGAGTTACTGACCAATCAGGAACGGCGCGATGCATATGCTGATCCTGTTAGATTTGCCGAATTGGGGCTGGATATTGTAAAAAACAATCGTCCCCGCCTACAGTCCGGCAACAAACTCATACCTGTTACTGTTTTATCCGTTGATTATCGTGTTGCCGAGCTTAGTGTCTATTTACAGGAAGCACGACTACGGCAAATAATAGCTTTGAATCTTTTGCGTAACCCGCTACTGGCAGTATCCGACCGGGAACGCATCAGGGATTTTGCATGGGATACAATGTTTACATCCGGCAGCTCGGGCGAGTTCTGGGAAGCTGCATGGCTTCTGCGGGTTACTGTGAAGCGGACAGAGGATGTCGCCAGCCTTCAGGCGGATATCAATCTGCATCGTTCGGATGGTTCCGGGAAACGTAACTTTGTTATTGCGGAACATAAGGGCACCCTGAATGAACTTGCTGAAGCGATTGCAGATGTGGTTACCGATGCGCTTACCGGGGAGCATGTCAGGGATTTGGATATGGATACCGGAAGTGAGGTGCAGGGCCTCGCCGCGCGGGCCGCGGCTATTCGTGTTTACGATCCGGCAAGAGCGGCAGAACTGGCTGAAGCGGCATGGATAATGGGACATCGTCGGTATATAAACGGGCGGATAATGGTGGAAGCACGCTTGCAGAGGCTTATTGGACAGAAGCTTACACACTTTCCAGACAGCCGGGCACAACCACCTTATAGGATTCCTTTTAAGCAACACTGCTTTCGGCACAAATATGGGAGCGCCCCCAGTGCCGTTGTTATGGCGGAAGTGATAGATGAGCTTTGCGACCTTCACCGCGAAGTTCTGCGCAATCTTGACGAGGTGCGTCGTCACGGCGGATGGTGGTGGACAATGTCAAGCAATCCATACATCATTGGTTTGGCAATTCAATCTCAAGCACATACATTAGGTCTTTCCCAGGATATTCGTCGGCAGATGCTTGATAATGCTGTGTTGCTTAGTAAGCACAGAGATCACCTGCTTGGACGGCGGATGATGTTCGATCCCGGCCGCGAATGGTTCCGGCACCTGCACCTTGTGGCGCAGAATGCTGACGACTATATGGATTGGATAATACAATATATTGAAGAGCATCTCAACAATCCGCCATTGGACATTTTATCCAGGTACCCAATCAATCATTTCCCCGCATGGACTGCTTTGTTGGTGCTCTTTTCAAACGAGCAGCCACCAGGCGCTCCCAAAAGAATAGTTGTGCTATCTGATAATGAGAACGGCTCTTTTCAGCGACGTATACAAGAGTATCGTCAACTCCTTCTCAGTAGGGATGACATCGGATCGAAGTTGTCAACAGTATATATTGAGGCAAACGAAATGAACAGCCTGCCCGCCACCGAATCGCAATTGGCGGAAATGAATTTCAGACTCGAGAATCTTCTCGAAGAATGTTTCGTTGATTCAGAAAACAGGCTGCGCTTATACCTTTCTTTCTGGTCGCATATTGTTCGAACAGTAAATAAGGACCGGGAGAACAGGAGTCGATTATTATTGAAAATGCATTTGCGGGCATTGCAACTTCCCCATGAGTTTTATGAGGCTTTTTTCGTAAGTTATTTTGGTTCTGCCTATATACTGAGAGATAATAAACCCCATCGATATCTGACTGATGAGGATCTGTATTTGTTTTTTGAGGCATTTGATAAGTCGGGGCATGCTCCTCCGCCGGCGACCTATTCCAGCTCAAGTGTACATCAATATTTTGATAGAGGACTTACTGACCTTGCTGCAAGACTTGAACGACCGCACCCGTTCCCTTCAAGGAGGGTCTCCGATGTGGAACCGGATGTGTCTGCAATTCCTGTTGCGAAAACGGGCAATCCGGTCTTTTATTATGATCTGATAGAGAAATATTCTGCACCTGATAAGCCTGTCAGCAATCTAAGTCTGGGAGGAATCTGCCGGCATTATATGTCTTTACATGACGTTAATAACATGCTGGTTCTGCTATTGCCGATCTGGAATGAAGCGGAACAGCCTGAAACGGTGCGATTGCCTGAGCCCGCAAACGCTGAAGACAGACTATATTACCGCTGGCTGATGTTGCTGGCAGTTAATAATGATTGGCTGGTAATGCGGGCTGCCTCCGCTTTTCCCGGGCGCGGACTTTTCTTTGTTTACAACCGTAATACCGGGGAATGGCATGAATATCTGCCGATGGATGCGGCTGGACATACCGAAAACAGGATAGGCATGCCGGTGCCGATATTAACCGGCATGTATCGCAGCGGCAACCTGATATCCGGCAATATGTTTTATGATGGTCGCGGCAGGGGGTTGATGCAGCTTGATTTGTTGACGGGGGCGGCACGGCTGATTAATCATCCATCGCAGCGCGGAGCGCTGGAAGGTATCGAACATCCACGCAGTTCTTCGAGTGTTCCGTTAAATTCGGGAGAAGGGAAAATATCTCTGGTTGAAGTTGGACGTGGGGGCCGACAAAATCCCGATCTGCTTGAAATAATACACCATACATTTGATGCAGATACATTGAAATGGCAGACCGTCCGTCATGACATATCGCAACATATGGACGACATTCTATATCACCATAACCCCGAGCTGGGATATAAGCCCTTCCTTAATTATGGCGGGCAAGATGTTAATTACGCTTCATTTGGAAGAAACATTTTGCTGGACACTATTACCGGTGAGTTACGGGAATATCCTTTGGAATGGCGGGAGGGGAGGACGCGCCTTTTATTTATGCATAGGAAAAATTTCCGGCCTTCTCAAGAGCTTGATGAGAATGGCCAGATGAAGCTGGCGGTGCCGGGCAATGATATTTCAAGGCACGAGGTGGCGGTTGAAGGCCTGCATAATCCGCGAGAGCTTTACTCGTTGGTGTTCCGGGGAAACACAGCCGTTTTTTATACCGACCGGCACTATCAGGTGCTGGATATATCTCCGGCTATCAAAGATTAATCAGGGCAATCAACATTGTTCTATTCCCCGCAGATGATTTTTATGATTTCATCGCGAGCGGTTGGGGCCAGCAGTTTTTCGCGTACATCGGGTTTGCTGATGACGCGGCTGATTTCGGCCAGGTAGCTCATGTGCGGTCCGGCCAGCAGTGTGGATGAAACGGTCAGAATAAA
>PXDI01000244.1 GCA_003565095.1 PVC group bacterium
CTATTGCCCCGGCCCAATGAACCGCCACGGCATAGACAACCTGTGGAACGAGATTCAGAGGCACAACAATAGTATTAGACGGCTTGATTTCGCAAATACATCTCAGGGCTGGTTTTTGTCAGTTCTGAGAGCAGTTTGCATTTCTTTGGGTGCCATCATTACCTTATTAATTGGGAATCTATGTTGTGACATGCTGTTCGGCAAGCATAAAAACAGAAAAAATAAACTGTGAATGTGGAGAGTCAATGCATGATGATGCATTGAGGGCGTTATTTGGATATGCTTATGCTGTGTCTGATTATTGGCGGCCGGGCTGACCGGTTTACGGGCCGGCCCGTCGCCGGCAGAGAAAGCGGCCGATTATATGTGTTTTAAGCAGGCTGTAGAATCCCGCGGAATTGGTCTCAGCTTGATCAGTAAAGGGCAGTTCTATGGCTTGCAGTGAGAGCGGATTTTGAAATAAGTCTGTTTTCGGCATGCCGGCAGTATTGGCATCCGGTTCCCGAGACACAGAGAGAGCCTGCTGCGTCTGCCTGTTGCCTCTTTTGAGCCGGTCAAGCGGGCTTTCTGTTCCGGGTGGAAGAATACAGCGTTGATAGAGCATAGTTGTTTTGACGGAAAGATGCCCGAGCGCTTTCTGTAGTGCGCGGATTGATCTCCCGTTCTCAAGGCAATGCACTGCATAGGAGTGGCGTAATGTCATGGCGGTTACCGGTTTGAGGCAGCCGCAGGCTGCGGCTGCGCGGCGAACAATCAGCTCAACCATGCGCGTACTGAGTGCCGTTCCGGCGCTGCGGCCTTGAAAAATTAAGTCGCTTTGATTGCAACGCTGTTTGCCATAGGCCAGCACCGGCAGCAGTTCGGGCGGAATTTCATGTTCACGGGAGCGGGTGGCAATATTGCCGGTTATTTGTATTGTTGCGCCTGTTGTGTCAACGTCGCCCCATTTTAGAGCGCAAAGCTCGCTTACTTTTAGTCCGCATCCGTAGAGCATTCCCAGCAGGATCTGGTCTCGTGTTGAAGAAGCTGCGGACAGAATATCACGGACTTCCGCCCGGTTGAGGATTTCCGGTAAAGGGCGGCCGCGGCTGGGGGTTGCGAGGTGGACGGCAATACTGCGTCCGGCAATTTTGTCAAAAACGGTGCGCAGAATTGAAATATTCATGCCTACCCACTGCCATGAGTAGTTTTTTGCTGTCAGATGTTGAATATAACGATGGAGGAGTCTTGCGTCTGTAACAGCGGGGCGGCTGCGGGCATAACGGTAAAAACCGCGCAGCACGGTACGGTATTGAGCGCGGGTGGTGGCACAATAGTTATGGTGCTGCAAGACAGCGGAAACCTGTTTCCAGAAAGCGGCCCAGTCGGTATTGTGCGTAAGTTGGACTGTTCGGCATGTTTGGGGCAGGGCGGCCGGCCATTCGGCGGTAATGCTGCGTAACGGATGATACGGCCGGCCGTCTTGGTAGCAAAGGGCTGCATTCATGGCTGTCATGTGCTTCGCCTCCCGATTATGCATGCAATCGCCCACATTGCGGCGATACCAGCCCGTTGTAATAGTGCAAGAGGCAGCAGCAAGCGCGAGCGGGTTTCTTCCCGTGCGGGGAGCACGGCGGGATTGTTTTCAGGAGTCAGGGCGCATTCAGGAACTAAATCTTGTTTGAAAGGTTCGGCAGGCGGCCGCAGCCGCTCTTGAATGCGGCGTATTCTTGTTAGGGGGCTCTTTATGCCGCAAGCGCCGTCCTGAGTGACATGCGTATAGATCATGGTTGTTTTCAGGTCTTTGTGGCCAAGTAACTCTTGGACGGTTCTTATATCATGTCCAGCTTCGAGCAGATGGGTGGCGAATGAATGTCGCAGCGTATGGGCATGCACGGGTTTATTGATGCCGGCGTCCCGGGTTGCCTGTTTCAGCGCTTTCTGCAATACGCTTTCGTATACATGGTGACGTTGGCGGATGCCGCTGCGCGGATCGACGGAGAGTTTGCCGGCGGGGAAGACATATTTCCAGCCCCATTCAGTTTCAGCATGGGGGTATTTACGGGCGAGCGCAAAGGGCAGGTGGACGGTACCGTTGCCAGCAGTGAGATCTTTTTCGTGCAGTGATTTGACTTTTTCAAGGTGCTGACGCAGCTCGTCAATTAATTCGGCCGGCAGCGGCACGGTTCTGTCTTTCTGTCCTTTGCCGTCGCGGACAAAGATCATGCGGCGGTTGAAGTCGATGTCTTTTACCCGCAGACGCAGAAGTTCAATAATTCGCATACCGGTACCGTAGAGCAGCTGCGCCATCAGGCTGCGGGTTCCTGTCAGCTGCGCAAGCAGTGCGGCGGTTTCTTCGGCGCTGAGCACCACCGGCAGCCTGGCGGGCTTTTTGGCTCGTACTAATTTTTTAAGCTCTCCGATATCTTTTTTCAGCACATGTCTATAAAGAAAAACGATGGCGTTGAGCGCCTGGTTCTGGGTGCTGGCGGCAACATTGAGTTCAGTGGCCAGGTGGCTGAGAAATTCACTTATCTCAGCGGGTCCCATTTCGGCGGGATGCCGCTTGTTATGAAAGATAATGTAGCGGTAAACCCACTCGGAGTATGTTTTTTCTGTGCGAATCGAGTAATGCCTTACCCGTATTTCGGCTCTGAGTTGTTGCAGCAGTTTCGGTTTCTTCAGCGGTTTTTCATTGATTGCCGCGCTTTTTGAAATCACGGTACTATTTTGATTTGCAGATTTGGGGGCAATCTGCACAGATTGAGCCGCGGGAATGCCGCTATCGCGCCCGCCGGGTCGTGCTTGAGATAGCTGTTGCTTAATCATGGGGTTACTATAGCATAGGACCTGTCTCATATAACGATACAGGTCGAAAATAAAATGAGAAATATTTCACGCCCGCAATATGTGCGTCACAGGCACATTATCGAGCTGATTCGCGACGGTATGACATCCGGCAAATATGCCAATGCCGGAACATTTATGCGTGAACTTGGTATATCGAGACCGACAGCCATGCGGGATATGGATTTTCTGCGTGATGACGAAGGCGCGCCGATCGAATATGATGCTTCGCGCAAGGGTTATTATCTTACTGATGAATCCTGGTCGTTGCCGCCCATCCGGCTGAACCGCCGCGAGGTATTTGCTTTTTCGATAGCAGGCAAGCTGTTGAATGCGTATCGCGGCACGCCGCTGGAGCTGGACATGGGGGCGCTGTTTGAGAAAATCGGACAGTCTCTTGAGGGCAGCATCACGTTGAATCCTTCCACACTCACGGATCATCTGACTGTTATGGGGGAAGACTATGTAATACAGGATGCGGCAATTTGGACAGCAACAGCCGAAGCCATTGACCGTCGGGAGCGGATCGGTATTGAATATCAGCGTTTTGACGGAATGGTAAAACAATATAATCTGGAGCCGTATCATCTGCTTTCGTATCACGGCAACTGGTATGTGATCGGTCGTAATATCGCTGCCGAACGGATTGCAACATTTGCGGTTTCGCGCATTAGGGAAATGCAGAGTTCTGGGCTGTTATTCGCTGTGGATCCGACATTTGATATTCGCGAATTTATTCGTGACGCTTTCGGGATAGTTCGTGGAGAGAAGCTTTTCAAGGTAAGGTTGCTATTTTCATCGAAAGTTGCAGCGTATATCCGGGAGCGCGTCTGGCATGCTTCACAAAGCATTATTGAAAAACATGACGGCAGTATTGAACTGCAATTTGAAACTGCGGGTTGGAACGAGCTGGTACGTTGGGTTTTGTCATGGCAGCCGGATGTAAAGGTTATTGCCCCTAAACGGTTACACTCTCGTGTACGTGAAAAACTTTTAGAAGCAGTTGCACTGTCATCCCATGGAGCTTTGGAGTAATGGAATTGGGAAGATTTGGTCATCATAACGCTCTCATAATTAACAAACACACTTTCTTATAACAGTGTTGTTGCGCATTCATAAGTATATGAACAGCAATACTCCAACTCTCCATCACTCCATTTCCGGCGTCCCTATGGGACGCTACTGAAGCAGTTGAATTAGTTTGATCCTGATATCTTAAAGATGTGAAGTAGTTGACTTTGAACACATTAATGTTCCGAAAAACCGCATCTGGATACACTCCGTGCCCGTCAATTATGCAGGGCATAATTAACCAGTCGCAGACCAACATTGTTTACAACGATGTGAGGTTAGCAAGAGAGGGGCGGGGAGGGCAAGGGGAATTTTAACCATAGACCATAGACATTAGACCTTAGGCCTCTTTGTCGCGAGCTTTGTCGACCTGAAGCAGAAGACAGACTGGGATACGGGGGATAGGGTTACAAGGTTACAGGGTTGCTCTGATTAACCCGTGACAGCCGCCTACGCGCTTCGCGGCTTTCGTCTTCGTTCCTGCGGAACTTCGCCGCGACAAGACGGCGGCCAGGCCAGGTCACGGGGGTCTGGAGTCATAATGAGAATTGCGTTGATAAAGGGCGGGGGTGTGTGAATAATATGGTTTTAATCTATTCTATTTATTAATGGCTTGCGGGGGTTTGGGGTGCAACAGAGTGAAAACAATGCGGGTTTGCCGGATTATGCGTCACATCGTGCAATATTGCGGCGTGTAACCTGGGGCGGTTTGTTGCTGAATCTGTTTCTGTCCGTAATAAAGCTGTTCGCAGGCGTTGCCGCCGGGAGTCACGCATTGGTTGCCGATGCGGTACACAGCGCTTCCGATATGGGCACTGATGTGGCAATTCTGCTGGGGGAGTTGTGGTGGAGCCAGCCGGCTGACAAGGAGCATCCTTACGGGCACAGTCAGTTGGAAGCTTTTGTAACGCTGTTTATCGGCGGGGTACTGGTTGCCGCGGCGTTGGGGATCGGGGGCAATGCCATAATGGCGGTTGTAACCGGCGGCTACGCGGTGCCCGGGCATTGGGCTTTGCCGGTGGCGTTGATTTCGATGCTGATAAAGGAAGGGATGTACCGCTGGACAGTTGCGGCAGGTCGGCGCATAGATTCGGCCCCGCTGGTGGCCAATGCGTGGCATCACCGTTCTGATGCTCTAAGCACATTGCCGGTTGTGCTGGCGCTGGGCGGGACGCTGTTGCATCCGCAATTGGCTTTTCTTGATCCGCTGGGCGGGGTGGTTGTCTGTTTGTTCCTGCTGTATGCCGCCTACCGGATTGCCTGGCCGGCATTGGCTAAAATGCTGGGCGCGGGCGCCGCAGAGGCTGTGGTGCGTGAGATTCAGAAAACGGCTGCTTCACATCCGGCGGTCAGGGAAGTGCATCGGGTGCGCACCCGTTATCTGGGTTGCAGCCGTATTGCGGTTGATTTGCATGTGCTGGTGGACGGAACAATCAAAGTCAGTACAGGGCATGCAATTTCCGAACAGGTGAAAGCTTCAATTCTCGCCCGTCATCCGGGAGTGACCGATGTTGTCGTCCACCTTGAGCCGTATGGGTGAGCGTGGGGGAAGGGGATTCTTTACCACCCGCGTCGCTTTGCTCCGCTGGAGTGCACGGAGGGGAAGTTCTTAACCACAAAGAAAAACAAGGATCACAAAGAGAGGAAAATATAAATTAGTAATTCTCTGTGTTCTGTGCGTTCTTTGTGGTTTCCTGGAACCAATTTTTCCGTCTGCCGACTAAAGTCAGCGGGCGGGGAAAAGGCGAGAGCTTGTTCACACGCTTCACATTTCACATTTCACTTTTCACATTATC
>PXDI01000271.1 GCA_003565095.1 PVC group bacterium
CGACAAAATCATTATCCAAGCGACATGCCTTGCGATGCATGGCCAGAAACATCCGGCTTTGATCGGTGCGATCCGGATTAATCCGTTTTACCGCATCCGTCCAGAGCGAAACGCACCACTTAAATGTACGCAGACCATCCGTTTCCGGATTATCCATAAACTCACCAAGCAATTGCCGCAAAAGCTGATTGTGTTCATTACGCTGCGTGTCCGGTAAAGATTCCGCCGGAAGCAAGCGCACATCAATGTTCAACATCAGCAAACGACTGGTCAGATCGGTTCTTGTGCGCAGTTTTTCTTTATATTCATCTACCAACGGCCGCATGGCCTGCTTGTCCTGACTGCTGAGCATAACCCGCGGCGGTCTATCCCGGGAAATGGTTTCATCAAACGTCAACATCCCTAAAGCCATTCCCGGTGGAGTCCTGTCGAACCATCTGTAGAGGGCATTTCCACGCCGGTAAAAAAAGACGCTTGCCAGCGGGCTCCCGTCTTCCAGGTGGCTCTCAATAAAACCAATAAGCCAGCTCACATAGTCATCCGCGTTCAATGCCACAAGATGCAGATGATCAAGCCACTCGTAGCCGGCCAGGCTCCACGCATGCGGGGCAATCAATAAGTCGCGTTGCCGGGCCATAAGCATGGCATTCTCGCGCAATTGACGATGGAGTACCTGCGTGTAACCCAGCGAATGGGCGATTGACTGTATTCGCAATCCGATAAGATAAGGATTACGCAGCAACGCCCACCACCAGCCGCGCCGGGTGCGGTATTCATCAACATGCCGCAACGCCTCGCGATGAATATCACACATTTCCTCAAGAATGGCCGCCATGGTTTCAACATCCGGCCGCCGGCCGTATTTGGCATAAAACGCTCTTTCATTAAACTTGACCGGATCCGGTGGTTGCGCCGCACTGTCCGGTATATGGGCTGCTTTCTGGCCAATCAGCCTCTGCAGGCGGGTTTCAATTACGATCCTTCCGTTGAGATAACGGCGGTGCCCCATCATCCAGGCCGCTTCGGCCAATTCCGCGGCGCGTACCGGATCGTAATTTCTTATCTGCGCCGCGCGCCGGGCAAGTTCTTCGGCCTCGCGACCGGTCTCCAGTTCTGACAAATCAACAGTTTCACCTGTCAATGCATCAAAAATGCCAGTGGCGATAACAGCCGCCAGATCGTCCCACGTCCCCTCATGCTCGGGCAAAACAACCGCTTCCATTTGTGTGCCGTCCGCCCGGCTCAGGTTTATTTCCGCCTGCCGTTTGTTTTCCGCACCGCTCCTGCGCACAGTGACCCGCACCAGCCAGGCTGCATTCCAAAAAGCGCCCGAGCTGCCGGAGGTAAACATTGTATCCCATGCAAAATCACCGATCCGCTCACGGTCGGCCACCGCAAGCTGTGGATAGCGCAGCAGATTCATGGTCAACATCTGCCGTAAGCGCGCCTCCTGCAGGAATGTACGCATTTCGGCGGCCCGGTATTCAACCGCCAGCAAGGTAACCGGGATAAGATCCCCACCCTGTTTCAGCCTGGGGCTTGCGGAAAGCGCCATTTCAACACCCAGCTCCGCGATTTTTTCCGGAGCGGCATATGCCGTGCGGCGTTCGTCAATATCCAGCACATCCAGATCAATCATCGCGCCCGGATTAATGATCGTAAGTGAAACCGCCGGAACACTCATGTTTTTGTGGCGGACATTCATGAACCGCAACAACCCGTCAGCCGCAAGTTGTGAATCAAAGCGCAAATCATCCCCAACCGCCAGTTCCGTCACAAACTGGAACAGCGCCCGGTCAACCAACTCAATGCCCTCTATATTACCAAGCTTTTCCTCCGCCAGTGCCGCTGCCGCCTCATGGCCGACATCCGCAATAACACCGATCCGCTGCGCCATCGCCGGCACAGCGGTCAACACGGCCAGGATTACTGTAACAATATTTTTTTTCATTTTCCGAAAGATAACTCCTGACGAGCCGGCCATCTGAGCATTAAATCAGGGAAACGGTTTTCAAGAATTTGCCGCCCCGTGAAACGACTGAACCAAACATCATATCTATCAGCAACCGGTTTACACAAGATGATCAACGTACGCGCCGAGCGGACATATCTGAAAAGCGTAGTTTCAAGCACCTGTATATTTCCGTCTGTTCTAGTTTCCCTCGCCGCGGTTTCCGCAAGAAACCTTTCGCGGTAATTAGCAAAGTCTTCCATTGCCGCATCAGGTGCCGGGCCAATGCTGACGGCAAAAAGCAGATCATCAAAAAACCATGCATGTAAGGGAATGTCGTCACGGACGCCACCGAACTTAAATCCCTCATATTTAAACCCCTGCATGCGATGATCAGGGGATGTCCATGCTTCAGAAAGCACCAACCCCGCCGCCAGAACCTCGGAATGCGTTGCCCCGAAAACCAGCTCTTCAAAACGTAAAGTACGGTCAAGGTCAGACACCGCGCCGCCAAAACCGTGATTAACCGTCTGCCCGATCAAAGAAACAACCGGGCTCAGCCATAGAACCAAAACAAACAGAACAGTTACTTTCGTTGTCTTCATTTGGTATTAGACGTTTTCTGTGCGGCCTTTTTGGTCAGAAAGTCAGTGTTTTGCTCAAGCCAATCCCTGATGTCTTGGTAGGGGATTTCGAGAAAGGCCGGGGTATCCCTGGTGAGATAAAGCAGCAAAGATGTCTTTGTCCGTGTCATAATCGAGGGAATGTGGTCTCTCTCGATCTCCCTTCCAAAGTCCAATGGTACGCTGATCGTCCCGCGTTGTTCTTCTGTTATGCCGCGCTGATTACGCTTGCCGGGCCGGCAGAGCAGCAACTTGCCGCCTTGTATCCTCATGACTTCGAAGCCGAAGACGTAGCTTGCCGCGGAATAGGGGTTCTGATCTTCAATAACCGCTTCCCACTCGTCTTTGCCAGCCTCCCGCCACATTTTCGTTTGCGGATTCCACGCGAGAAACGATGTCCTGCTGAACTCCCCGCACTTTACCAGGAATTCACCATTGGCAAACGCAAGGTTTTCGGCCTGACTAAGCCGATTGGCTTGGCTCGCGGAAGTTCCGACTGTCAACGGATCAAGTAAAGGTTCTAGCGATTCACCATCGTCGGCCACACGCACGATGCTACGAAGCTTTCCCCGTCCGCTGCCCCGCCGGGGATCGCGCTGTGCCGTAAGCACATGTAGCACGCCGTTTGCTTCGACAATATCTTTTATATCCGCCTCGAAGGTCACAGTTCGCAAATCCCCTCCGTCGCGACCGCACCATACGATCGACGAAGGGGGCAACCAGCGCTGGCTCCCCGTAAAAGTTCTCGGATTCCAGTCAACAGTTCCATTCACTGCAAAAACGACGAACGAATCGGTTGCGAGCGTGAAGATGTTGTCCCGTTCCATCGAGCCGGAATGCGTGCAGGGCACCTCCACGTCAGCAAGCTTGGTAACCTCACTGGTGTCGGGATCAAGCACGTTCAATTGGCCGTAGTGATGAAACCACAGTCTGCCGTCTTTCCAGTAAGGGGCTGACCCACGCGTATAGCGGGATGTCCGGCGGCGTCTTGTCCAGGTTGTATATGGCCACTCAATAACTCGATTCACCTGAAGAGAGCTTTCGCGCGCTTTGGTTTTGTCAGCCTCTATCCGCGCCAGTCGCGCTTTCCAATCCGCATCGCTCAAATCCGGAAACCGCTCGACCATTGCCACCATGAAATTGTGGACATTATACTTGGGTATCCATGTCGTGGTTCCATCCAGCAGTTTACGCTCGATCCCGGGTTGTTCTTTGAATTTACGGTCATTCTCATCCAGCGCACGGAAAAGCTTCTTTGCATCAGAGATGTGCATGAGATTTAAATAGGTGTCGAGGAATACTTCAGCGTCGTATGGCATGAGCGGACGGATCTCAAGCAGTTTGACAAGAAATTCACATGCGGCAGCCGCGATCTCACATGCCTCGTCTTCCGGCACAACGAGGTTGTAGTACGGGCTGCTGCGCCAGTGGGCATTTCCTTCCCGGAACCTGAAGAGTGGATAGGCAACGGATGACAGCGCATGTGTTTGATCCGCGAACATCCCGACATTATCGCACATCACCCGATGTATCCTCCTGCGAATCATGCGCTTTGCTTCCGGCGTGGCAGCGGCCCTTAGCTCTTGCCGCAAAACATAAAGACCAGACATTGGATCGTCTGTAGCGACACTCTCCTTCAGAAATGTCATCCAGAGCGTGTCACGCTCTTCCTCTGTAATGTCCTTCGATGAGGGGAGGACCGGAGTAATCCATTCCCGGCGAAACGGTCTTTCCGACGTCAGATTACCGTACCACGAGAACAGACGGAGGATTATTTCGCTGGAATCCAGTATGTAGCGTGCGTAGCGAAGCTGAAGTACCGTACCTTGCTCGACTATCGGTGGGTCTTCGTCAACAAACCAAACCTTGAGAGCCAGTTCTCTTGCTTCACGCCGAATGGCATCGCATTTTTCACCCAGCTCATCTAACCGCCCGGCTGCCATGGTGTATTTCAAGAACTTGCAAGTCATAATCACCGGGCCCCCGGTGTCAGGCACGCATTTGCGTAGCCAACGTATTCGCTGTTGCTCAGTGAAACCATCCGGAGGTTCGTAGAGGTTGCAGAAGCGCAGCATTTCAAGGATCAGCTCGGACTGTTGCACAAGCTGCTCCATTGTGCATGTACTAAAGAAGGCGCGTCGACGACGGTTGGTGCCCCACTGCTGTTCCAAGGTAGCAGTGAACATATCCAGGTACTGTCCGGCAAACTCGGATGTCCGCAGCCCTAGGGCCATGGCAGTGTCCAGGCTGCTGCGCCGTTGAGCCATGTCGTTCTGCCGCAATGCAAGCGAAGCGAAGCGCCGGGCTTCAGCCAAGGGTTCCCACGCAGCGTGCGAATCACGGCTGCTAATATGTGCGACCAGCTTTGTTGCCGCGCGATCAACAGCCTGCGGAATCTCGGATGGCAATGCCGTTTCGGTGATTTCCGTTTGGGTTACTTTCCCTTCCGCACCGGCGGGCGGGGCTATTTTCACGCTAAACCAAACACGATTGGTATCAACCGCGCCATGGTTTACCGTGTTGTCAAGCAGGTAGCTGCCCGTCCAGAAATCCGACACTTGTCCAGCCCAGCGATGTTCCTCCTCCATCCGCAAAAGATTATCACGTTCGAGTACGAACAGAGCCGGTTCACGCACCAGACGCAGCTGCAAGAGCCGATGCAGATCGTCCGCCCAGCGGTGAGCAATCGGCGAATGAACCTGAACCTCTGCGCGCATAAGAGAGATCGGTATTGCATCTTCTGCGCTAACGGTCAGTTTAGGCAGATATGCGCCCAACGTGTCGGCAATCAATCTGGCCAATCCGGCAATGCCGCCCTCTATCTTTTCATTTAAAGCCAACTCGTCACACCATACGATCACGCCCGGCGCGACCGCAACCAGCCGGATGAACAGATTGTCCTCACGAGTCTCCAGCAACACCAACCCGTCAGCTTTTAGAAGATGTCCGATTTGCATTCCCTCGTCACGAGATATCCGTGCCGCTGACAGAGCCTGTTCGCGCAGTATCCGGTCCAGCTCATCGCGCTCGACCAGCTCGGTCTCGAAAGCCTGCATCTCAACCATCAGCA
>PXDI01000166.1 GCA_003565095.1 PVC group bacterium
GACTTAGAGCATGCTGCCGTGGCAACTTTTACGCATGACGATGAGTTGATTAATATAATGCTTCAAACTATCTCATTGATAGCTTCGGCTTTTCCTCAAATGCCTCCCATTCCTAGTTATCATATTGATATAAATCAAGAACAGTCGGTGACTAATAATGATGGGTCGGTTACTGTGCATGGTGAAATAAAATGGCACCCAGCTTTTCAGGCATTCATGATATTGCTGTTAGCATTTGATCAAAATGCAGGACCTTTTACTGCGGGAATGCAAGTGCTGCCCAAAGCTCCCCCCGGACCGGATGGCGATCCATATGTTATTAGCTTTTTTTTGAATTAGGAGGTTTGTACTTATGAAAAACTTGGTAATTACGTCACTAGGAAGGTTGAATTTCTCTCTGTTTATAACAATTCTGCTGTTTCGTTTTGTAACCCAGGCAATGTTTGCTAGCACGCCTCTCTGGTATAAACAGAAAGCATATGAAAGTGCATATAGAGTTGCATATATTAAACTTCATCATACTGGAAGAATTGTACAACAAGGTAGAAATAAATATACTAATACGGTAAACGATGAGGTGTGGTTGGTTGTTGAACGGGATAGCGGCAGAGTTCGTATGGACAAATATCCGGTTGAAAAAGATGCAAAGTCAACTTTTATCGTACTTGGAGATCAAAAAGGAATCATTTTCAAGACCGAAAACAAAACATATAGAAAGGAAGATGTATCTTACGATTTTACACTGTGTTTTTTGTTGGGCAGAGCGTCAAGGCTTCTGACTTGGCCCACTAATGTTGTATATGAGCAAATTGGAACTGAGAAGGTATTCGTTCATGATCAAAAGCCTTTGGCTATTCTCCATTTGAATAACAGCGAACAGTCGTTATCTTCGGTTGATATAGTCGCAAACGATATTTCTACGAAAGCACACGTTACGTTTGAGGATTATATATATCGGCGAGGATTACGGTTTCCTAAGAATTGGTCTTACACATGGAGCAATTCCGAGGTTGAAGCTGAGGGGGAAGTAGAAGTGAAAACCTTTTATCTAAGAGCCCGAAGCAATACGTTTATATTTGAGCTGGAAGGTCTGAGAAAAAGTGCTCGAGAAAGCCTTGCGTCATCAATTAATGAAGATGCTCTATATAGAACTCCAGAGAAGTCACTTTCTGATAGAGGGGCAGACGAATTGGCTAAGGCATGGCATTTATTGCAAAGCGATATTAATAGAATAGAGGAACAATACAAAAGTAATCCCATCGAGCTGGAGAAGGCGCAAGAAAATCTAATGCGTGACTGGCGTCAACGAGTCAATGAATTATTTGCAAAATACGGACTAAACGCTGAAAGCAACAGCCTGAATGATTGAAATATAGCGTTACAGTCAAGCAGATGATTATGTGTTCACGTCCTGATTACCGACAAATAAAGTGTGCGTTTGACCTTATTGTTATGTTCTGTGGAAAAGGAAACGGGTGGGCAGTGGTCTGTGTGTTGTGAAAGGCATGGTGACTGTGCCCGGGATGCTGTGCTGAATCTGGCCCGTCTGCGCAGTGGAATAACGTATCCGAAGGCTACCCGAGCGGTCGGTGTTTATGTCATATATGAGGCGTTGATGTTGACATATTCGTGGCTGCAGTCGCAGGTGAAGACGGTTTCGGTTGCATTTCCGAGGTGCAGGTCGATGATAATTTGAAATGCCGGTTTTTGAACTACGGCCTCAAGTTGAGAGAGGTCGCGCTGCATTACCGGCACACCGTTGCGGAAAACAAGCAGATCATCATAATAGACTTCCAGTTTTGACTGGTCGAGTTCCGCTCCGGAATATCCGGCGGCGGCCACCACGCGCCCCCAGTTGGGATCCTGCCCGAACCAGGCGGTTTTAACCAGTAGCGAATTGCTGACGGCCCGTGCGACGGCCAGTGCGTCCCCGGAGGTTTTGGCGCCGCGGCATGTGACGGTGACAAATTTGGTGGCCCCTTCGCCGTCCAGAACAATCGCCTTTGCCAGTGCGGTACAGACTGCGGTCAGCGCGGCGGTAAAAACGCCGGCATCCGGGTGGTTTTCGTCAACGGGTATATTGCCGGCCGCGCCGTTAGCCAGCAGCAGCACGGTATCATTTGTGCTTTGGTCGCCGTCAACCGAAATACGGTTAAAACTGTGTGCCGCCGCTCGGGCAAGCGCTTTCTGCAGAAACGGCTGCGAAACCGCCGCATCGGTGGTGATAAAACCGAGCATGGTGGCCATGTCGGGACAAATCATGCCCGCGCCTTTTGTCATGCCGCCGATTTTCACTGTTTTACCGTCGATCAGGCATTCGGCGGCGGCTTCCTTGCGGCGGGTATCGGTGGTCATGATTGCGGTGGCGGCATCTGTTCCGCCGTCATCGGAAAGTGCGGCGGCGGCATCACGGATGCCGTTGGCGATACGTTCCATTGGCAGCGGCAAGCCGATGGTTCCGGTGGAACAGACGCAAACAGCATTTGCCTCGATGCCAAGCTGCTCCGCGGTGAGGCGAGCCATCTCGTTTGCATCCGCCATGCCCTGTTCGCCGGTGCAGGCATTGGCGCAGCCGCTGTTGATGACGATTGCCCGCGCGCTTCCGCGCGCAACGCGCTCCCGGCATAAAGCAACCGGTGCGGCAAAAACCCGGTTCTTGGTAAAAATTCCGGCCAGCGCACAATCGTGATCCGAAACCAGCAGAGCGACGTCCTTCTTTTTGCCTTTGATGCCGGCATGTATTCCGGCGGCGCGGAAGCCCTGCGGCGCGGTCACCCCGCCGTCAATTACTATGTAGTTGTTGTTCATATGATCAAAATGCGAGATTGAAATCCGCAAAGCAAGAAATAATTGAAGCGTTCCAAAGGTCGTTGGAAAACCAGAGACTGTTGTGTATTTGGTAGGACCCTGTTGCTCACCATAGATTGAGCGCAAAAGCGATGGCTCTGCTGACAGCGTTCATGTGCGTGGGCGAAAGGGGAGTGATCAAAGCCCCGATCTTTCCCTTTGATACAGTCTGAATATGGTCGCAATTGATAGCGCAGTCATGATGCATGCCATCATGCGCTGAAAGGAACACCTCGCTCGGTATATCTCTTACCGTTGTGGTAATGGGCGCAACTGTGACCTCACCCAGATACTGAAGAACCGAGTCCCGCGTGAGTATCAAGACCGGGCGCTTCTTGTCCGGTGCGGCAAACTTGTACCATCGAACCTCTCCACGTTTCACTCGTCACCCCAAGCCTGCTCATCTTCCCAAATGCAGAACTCAGCCTTATTAACAGGCTGAATCTCGTATCCCTTTTTATGACGGCGCTCGAGTTCCGCAATATTGAATCGTGCAAGCGATAATCGCAGTGCATCGCGCGTAAACGCAGAGCGTGTGGTACGAGTCTTCTTTACCACACGATCTACGGACCGCACCAGATCCTCGTCGAGTGTCATTTGAACTGTTCTCATTGTTGCGCCCCATTAAATGTTGATCTCTATAGCTATAATCATCCACATAGTATCAAATGTCAATCGTCATTTTTGAGTACTGAATCTGCTAATAGAAACTTTCTGGTGAGTAAATTATCCCATTTCCGTTGCTCCATAACGCCACTACTCCAATTATCCATGGGAGAACAGTTAAATATTTCTTTTCAACTGGGGTGGTTAATTACAGAATAGCGCTTTGTTTAAGGAGTAGCTATGGGCAACACATTTGGAAATTTTCTTAGACTGACGACATTCGGCGAATCACACGGGTCGGCGGTTGGCGGCATTCTTGACGGTTTGCCGTCGGGGGTGCAGGTCTCGGAGCAGGCGGTGCAGGCGCAGCTTGACCGGCGGCGTCCTGGGCAGAGCGATTTGAGCACACCGCGCAAAGAGGCTGACAGGATCAGCATTCATTCGGGAATCGAAAACGGTCTTTCACTGGGCACGCCGCTCGGCTTCACGGTTGCCAATGAAAACCGGCGGCCGAAGGATTATGCCGGATTCCGTGCAGCGCCGCGGCCTTCACATGCTGATTTCACCTACCGCATGCGTTATGGTGCAGCGGCTTCCAGCGGCGGCGGACGGGCCAGTGCACGGGAAACGATCAGTCGTGTGGCGGGCGGCGCAATCGCCGAACAGTTGCTGGGGCAGCGTCACGGAACGGAAATTGTGGCGTGGGTGAGTTCTGTCAGCGACATTGATGCGTCCGCGCAGGATTTTGCAGCCGTCACCCGTGCGCAGGTTGACGGGAGTATCGTGCGCTGTCCGGATGAGGCGGCTGCCGGGAAAATGATCACGGCAATTGAGCAGGCGCGTGACGCCGGCGATTCGCTTGGCGGCATAATTACCTGTGTCTGCCGCAATATTCCGGCGGGGTGGGGGGATCCGGTTTTTGATAAGGTTGAAGCGGGTCTGGCGCGTGCGATGCTTTCGATTCCGGCAACCAAGGGGTTTGATTTCGGTTCGGGTTTTGCCGGGACGCGCATGCGCGGTTCGCAGCATAACGATCCGTTTACCTGCCGCGACGGCCGGCTGGTGCCTGCCACAAACAACAGCGGCGGAATCCAGGGCGGCATAACCAACGGTGCACCGATCTATTTCCGGGTGGCATTCAAGCCGGTGGCGACCATCCGCCTGCCGCAGCAGACGGTCGACTATGACGGCAATCCGGTAACAATCGAAGGTCACGGCCGGCATGATCCCTGCGTGCTGCCGCGGGCGGTGGCTATTGTCGAAAGCATGGCGGCGCTGGTACTGGCGGATGCTGCATTGGCCGCGGAAGTGAAATGACCGGGGATATTTTCGCCATAACCGCGCGCGACAGCCGGACCGCGGCCCGTTGCGGCATTCTGCAAACGGCGCATGGCGCTGTTGAAACCCCGGTTTTCATGCCGGTGGGATCGCGCGCGACAGTCAGAACCGTGGCGCCATGGGAGCTGAAAAGCGAACAAGTCGGCATAATTCTTTCGAATACCTATCATCTGCTGGTGCGTCCGGGAATTGATATCATTGAAGAACTTGGCGGACTGCATGCTTTTATGCGCTGGGACGGGCCGATTCTGACCGATAGCGGGGGCTTTCAGGTTTTCAGTCTGGCCGGATTACGCAAAATCGAGCCCGAAGGTGTGGTTTTTCAGTCGCATGTTGACGGCAGCCGGCTTTTTATGGGGCCGGTGGAGGCGATGGCGGCGCAGCGGCGGCTGGCATCGGATATTGCGATGGTTTTTGACGAATGCCCGCCTTTCCCGTGTTCGCGGGATTACGCTTGTCAAGCGGTCGAACGCACTTTAGTATGGGCGTCTTTATGCAGAAAGCAGCCGCGTGCTCCGGGACAGCTTGTTTTCGGAATAGTGCAGGGCGGCGAGTTTGATGATTTGCGTGAAGATTGCGCAAGGCAACTGACCGGAATGGAGTTCGACGGTTATGCCATCGGCGGTGTAAGTGTTGGAGAACCGGAGGCGGTGCTTTTGCGCGGGATTGATGCCGGCGTGGCGCAATTGCCGGAAACGCAGCCGCGTTACCTTATGGGGGTGGGGCGGCATCGCCAGATAGTTGAAGCAGTGGCACGCGGAGTTGATATGTTTGACTGTGTAATGCCGACGCGCTTTGCGCGTAATGGTACGGCTTTTACCAGTAAGGGC
>PXDI01000033.1 GCA_003565095.1 PVC group bacterium
AAGCAGGAATCACTGGTGTAATGACAGTCGCTATTATTTTCCAATGCACGCCGGGCTGCGGCTGTTTATTAAGATAATATTCTGGTCGGTTTTTGCTGTATTGGTGGTGCAGAACCAGTTGATCGTTCAGAATTTGTTTGGTTTGGCGATGGATTTGCTGGCAAAGGCCTTCGGGGCGCTTTCGACGATGCTGTCATATGCTGCCGCAAGTGGGGCTCGACCGGTTTGATTTGATATGATTGCATTCTGCTCTGATTTTATGTAGACATAAATGTGTGCGTTTTCTTTTTTACAACATCAGGTATGGGACGGGCGGGGGAGAAAGCTGTTATCCATGGAGCGGCTATCTGCGCAGCTCTGCGCAGAATCTTGCGCGTATTGTTGATTTCATCGCCGACAGAAAGCCGGACGTTGCCGGACTGGTGGAAGTTGATGCCGGTTCGTACCGGACCGGTCACCGTAATCAGGCGGAAGTGATTGCCGAAGCGCTGGGGCATTACCATTGTTACCGTTCCAAGTATGGATTGCGGAACTGGACAAATCGTATCCCGGTGCTCAATAAGCAGGGTAATGCTTTTCTGGCGCGGGATTCTGCGCGTCGCGAGCAGTTTCATTATTTTGAAAAAGGCATAAAGAAGCTGGTCATTCAACTGGACCTGCCTGAAATGTCAATTTTTCTGGTGCATTTATCGCTGCGGTTCCGTACACGGCATCATCAATTGCGTGATCTCTACGGGCTGGTGCGTCACGCCGAAAAGCCTTTCGTGATTGCCGGGGATTTCAACTCATTGTGGGGCAATCACGAAATGGATTTGTTTAAGGGTGCGGCCGGGCTGAATTCGGCCAATGAGCACGGTTTGCCGACTTTTCCCAGTTGGGCTCCCAAACGGCAGCTTGATTTTATTCTCTACAGCAAAGGGTTGCGTGTGACAAATTTTGCGATACCGCGCGTAACGCTTTCGGACCATCTGCCGCTTGTCTGTGACATTCAACCGGCCTGAACCGGTCGCAGAATATCAGGTTTTTCCTGATACCGCAGACTTTCTGTATTGTGGTAACTTGCCTGCATGACATTTACAGAACAGAGCGAAACACAGCAAAAGTCCGGCGGAACCGCAACCGGTAAATACGAAATATCGGAAAAAGTCTGTCGACAGGCAAAGCTGTGTATAAAGGACCAGTCCTGTATTAAGGGAGAAAAGGAATGCCTTTGCAAGGTGGAGCATTTTATTTCAGACCGGTATCTTTTTGTCAGGCGGAATGGCTGCAGTGGAACCTGTCCTTATCATGTGTCATTCGGTTTTTCCTCAAGTGTATGCGGGTGTCCTGTACGTAACGCGCTTTATCAGCGTTACGGTGTGTAAGCGCTGGGAGTGATTGCGAAAGGGCCACGGAAGCAGGCTTCCGTGGCCCTTTGCTGTTTGAACGCTTTTTCTGCCGGCAATCAGCCGAAGTCCGGCTAGAACTCGTAAGAAATTTCCCAGCGGGCAAAGTGTGCTGTTTTGCGCACGTTGTAATAATCACCTGGTTCGAATACTTCCAGCAGCAGGTGTCCGAACAGCCGGTCCTTATTGGTAAAGACGCGTTGGGCCAGTGTTATGTCATAGCGCGCGGTTCCCAGCCAACCGCGTTCGCCGCCGCCGCCGGGGCCGCTCTTCTCGGGAGCGCTCATGTAGCCGGCCAGCAGCGCCAGGCGCCCGGACTCATTCGGGGTGCATGACAGGGCTATATAAGGCATGCTGACATTGGACCAGCGTCCGGCCGCTTCGGCATCAAATGCATATACATAAAGTTCGCTGTATTGGGGAAAGCGTGCCCACAAAGGATTCCAGCCCTCGTCGCGGTTTGTCTCGGGATCGTTTCCGGTGATGTGGTAGATTCCCGCACCCAGAACCGGAGCGCCCGGCAGGCTGCCGAACCCCTGCCTGACCACAGCATCCGCCATCCAAGCTTCTAGATTGCGGTCATCATCGGTTTCGCCAAACTGGTAAGCCAATTCAATGTTGGCGGAAGTTCCCCGCGTGTTACGCGGCATCCAGCGGGTGCCGACGGTGTGGATGTCGCGTCCGCGAATTTCTTCTTCATTTCGAGTGATCCACGAACTTTCACGCTTGTAAATATAATAGGCTTCGAACGGGCAGGTTTCAAGCTGGCGGTTCATCATGTAGATACCGGCACCGCTTTCGGTGACATCATTGAAAGCCGGATCATATCCGGTTAGATCGCGGTTCTCCGAACCGAGCGCCAACTGGTTTTCCGGCTGGTTGTAGATGCCAAAGAAGTCGATGGTGTTCTTTTCTCCGGTATGAACTGAAAGTCTGACAGCATCATGATAGAGCGTGCGTGAACCGTCTTTCGGGGTTCCTTCAAGCACCAGTTTTCCGGTGCCGTAGATGATATCCTGCCGGCCGATTCTGGCATCAACCATTCCGCCGTACATTCCCTTGAGGTCAAGGAATAAAGCATCGATAACGGCTTCGTCCGGCCAGTCCCAGTTTTTATCCGCTCCGGTTTCGTAATGCCGGAATTCGTTTACCAGCCGGGCATATATGCCGACCTGCTCCGAAAAGTTGGCACGCGTCCATAAGCGGGTACGAAAACGGAAAAAGTGGTTTTCACCGCCGCGGGTTACACCGGGCGGATCGGCCACAATCGGAATCTGATCGAAATGCACCTGACGGATACGGATATCACCGCCAAACACGCATTCGGCTGAAGCCGAAAGTGCGATAGGTTCAGCAGCGCTTGCGATTGCCGCCGCAGCAAGGATTACTCCTGCCAGCAGCATTCCCATATGATGTTTCAGCGACGCACGGATCATGAACTGACTCCTGTGTTGGCTGCTGTGTTTTCCGGTGCCGGAACCGGAGCAAAGCAGCGATTAATATGATCTTCCGGCATATTGGTGGTGAACAGTGACACCACCCATGTCACCAATGCCGACAGCGGCAACGCTACCAGCATCGGATTGACAAAAGCCCAGATAATTTTCCCTGTGCTGCGGAATACCTCTTGTCCGTCTACAATGGTAATCGCCAGTGATCTGACCCCGAATAACCGTTTGCACAGGAGAAAGGCGGTTGATTCGGCTTCATGTACAAACATCATCCACAGGATACTGGCAATTGCCCCGGTCAGCATTCCGGCGACCGCGGCTTTGCGTGTTATCCGGCGTGACCAGAGTCCGCCGATGTACATCGGCAGAAAAGATGCGGCACACAGTCCAAAGAACAATGCGGTTCCACGGGCCACAATGGCCATACCGGCCTGACCGAAAATCCGTTCAAGTTCGTATCCCAGATAAACTGAGATCAAGATGCCGATCAGCACCCCCAGCCTTGAGGCAAGCACTCCGTGGCCGCGCTGGCGACAGCCCAGGGCTTCTTCATAAAAATCGCGACCAAGAGCTGTGCCCATGGTGTGAAACTGGCTGCTCATTGTGCTCATGGCGGCGGAAAGTAGTGTCAGCATAAATAATACACCAAACCACTCGGGCATTGCACCCTGCAGGAAAAGCGGGATGATGCGTTCCACATCACCGCCGGCGACTGCAATTGCAATTTTGCCTTCGGTCTGCATGAAAAAGATGTTTGATAGCGCGCCGACGACAAAAGCGACGCCGGTCATCATCAGGATGAACACACCGCCGATGGCCACCGCCCGGTCAAGTTCTTTATGGCTTTTGACGGTCATGTAGCGGACTGCGAGTTGCGGCTGGGCCAGGACGCCGATACCGACGCCGAGAACAATCGTGCTGACCAATGTCCACCATAACGGCGACCCGAATTCCGGCATGCTGGTCCATCCGCGGTGTCCGCGTGCCGCCAGCCCCGCCGGGACCATGTCGGCCAATTGTGTGAGCTGGTCATGCGCGGAAGTAAAGCCCCCCAACCGCGAGTATGTCATAACCAGCAGCAGCACCATTCCCGAGAACATCAGCGTGCCCTGCAAAGCATCGGTATACATCACTCCTTTTAATCCGCCCATGATGACATAGAGTGCAATAATTACCGAAAAGGCAAAGAGCGCCGCCTCATACGGGATGCCAAGCTGCTGGGCCAGGTATTTTGCCGCACCAATCAGCACCGCTGAGGCATACAGCGGCATAAACAGAAAAACGAGTGCGCCGACGGTTCCCTGTATGAAGCGGGATTGGAAACGACGTCCCAGCAGCTCCGGAAAAGTATGGGCATCAAGCCGCAGACCCAGCCGGCGGGTTCTGCCGCCGAATAATACGAATGCCAGGAAAATACCGACAAAGATGTTGAGGAAAGTCAACCATAGCAGGCCGAAACCAAAAACCCCGGCAGCTCCGCCGAATCCGACAATTGCCGATGTGCTGATAAACGTGGCACCATATGACATGGCCATGACGTAGGGATGAATTTCCGTCCGCCCAGCATATAGTCGGTGGCCGAGCGGGTTTGTTTGAAGCCGCGATATCCCAGAAACGCGATAGCGGCCATGTAAAGGATGACGGTTATGGTCATTAAAGGCATGTTGTGCTTCCTTTCAGGTCAGAGTTCCTGCTCAACGCGGTCTTCTTCCGCGGCCCAGTTGCGAATTTCGCCTTCCGGCTCCTCCGGCTCATCACTGTTCCAGTGAGTGATGCCCCATCCAACGCACAATAGCGCCGCCGCAATGCACAGAATATATACTGCGGCGATCCATGGATCAGCCATGCCCATCATGATAACCTCCCTGCTTAAGGTGTCCCCCGTAAGCGATAATAATTTAACGAATCAGCAAGCTCAAGCATAAGTTTTAAGAGCATAATTGTAAGTTAATTATGTATGCAACCTTTTTTTTGAGAAAATTGTATTGATTCCTTTTGTAAAAAAGTTACATTGTATTTCCTTGTTCAGTTATTGGCGAGTGTAGCTCAGTTGGTTAGAGCACCAGATTGTGGTTCTGGAAGTCGCGGGTTCGAGTCCCGTCATTCGCCCCATCCCTCCGGTGAATAAACATCAATTATAGCCTTTATTAACAAGCCTTTTGTGAAAACTCCCCATCTCCGCTTCGATTTGTTAACGTTTTGAAACAGCGTGAAAAGCGGTGGGCAATAACACACACAAATGCTTGAGCTCCGATGGCTGTCGAGGCTAAATACAGCTCGCGAATACTCGAAGACAGATGTTGCGATGCGGTATGACGACACCCTGCGGCTGGTTATTGGCATAAAAAAGCTGTCAAAAACCGGCCCCAGCCCAGGTTTCTGGGCGCATTTGTGTTGTTTTTTGCGTAAAAAAACACCGTGCCGGTATCAGACAGGGAGTAAAAAACCCGGGGTGGCAGGTAGTCTTCAATCATGTTGTAAGTTGTTGTAGCTACGACAGTCTACGTACTAATTGTGTGCTGTTTTTATGACAAACGGCAGCGGAAACCCTTCGTCTTCCCTAAAACATGTAAGTCATTGAAATATATGATTATACGTTGTGATTAGGTTGTTGCACCAGTCATCAAAACCTGCGTCCCTCAGAAAAGCAGGTTCGATTTAAAGAGCAGCAGCTGGCGGCAATCGGAAAGTGTACCACTCCGGCAATCGGAAAGTGTACCACCCCGAAGCTGTTGAAACCGTAGATTGATTGAGTTCCGGAAGCA
>PXDI01000022.1 GCA_003565095.1 PVC group bacterium
AGCGAAGAAGTAGACCAGGCCCGTCCTGATGTTCTGGTGATTGATCAGGCGGTCGTGCAGGCGGAACTGCCCGGTCTGGAACGCCGGCGGGTTCCGCGGGTTGAGCGGACCCATCCGGTTACAGAATTGACCATGTCCCCGGCATTGAAAGTGCCGGATACCGCCGATCTGCTTTCACCGCAGATTGCAACCCCGCCAACGGCCGAAATCCTGACGCAACCTGTGGTTTCAAGGTATATCGAAGTGCCGGTGCCGGGAACGATTGCCCCGGAAGTCAGCCAGGTCAAAACCGAGATATTCAAAGAGCCGGCGGAAACCATTTCACCGGCGCAGCCGCTGGAGAATTTTCTGCGGGTGAATCTGGCGGTACATGAGTCATGGCGTGATCGTGATTTCGGGTATTTCAGATTGGAAATTGAGCGGCGTGGTGAGTCGGAGCTGCCGGTGATCCCCAAAGACATCATGCTGATTCAGGATGTTTCGGCCAGTATTACTGAACCGCTGTTTGTGCCGTATATGCCGTTTTGCCGCGATGGATTGATCCGCGGGCTGGAGGAACTGGGGCCGGAAGACCGTTTTAATATCATGACATTCAGGGACAGGGTGCATTTCTGCTTTGAGGACTGGCGCGGTCCTGAGCTGGATAATCTGAGGCAGGCCCGGCAGTATATTCGCGAAATCGGTTCACATGGCGGCAGCGATATCTATGAATCAATGCGCGAGGTTCTGGAGTTTACCGCCGGTGGGGATCGGCCGATTGTGGCTGTGCTGATTACCGACGGAATTCCCAGTCTGGGTTTGCGCGAAAGCACCGAAATCATCGGCCGCTTTACAGCCATGAACCGCGGCCGGATATCGGTTTTCAGTATCGGGATTGCCCAGCACGCCAATAAGTATTTGCTTGATCTCTTGAGTTATTGTAATCGCGGAGATGTTGTTATTGAGCGCAGCGGCCGTTGGGGGCTGCCGGATACGATTGCCAATACGGTCAGACAGGTCAGCCGGATGGTGCTTTCGGATGTGCGTTTTGTTTTTGCCGGCCGCGGAATTGTTGAAACATATCCGGTTGACACCGCCAACCTTTATCTTGACCGTCCGCTTGTAATCTACGGGCGGTATCCGCGCGGATTGCGGATGCTGGTGTTTCGTGCGGCGGGTCGCTCCGGTGAGCGTGAAGGGGATATGATTTTTGAGATTCCCGTTGCGGCCGGTGAGCGCGGTGGACGCGATGTCCGTGAGGATTGGGCCAATCAGAAAGTTTATTACCTGCTTGGTCTTTACGCCCGCACACGCGACCCACGCGTGATGCATGCATTAATTGAAACCGCGCGTGAATATAACGTGCGCATACCTTATCGACGTGATATCTAATGCCGGCATATTCCGGGATTTTTTATGCTGAATAATCCTGATAATCATATTCCATCAATGGGTAAAGCTGCTGATACCGCAGGCTGTACAGAGATAAAAGTGCAATCCGGTGAATTCTGCCTGCATATTGCCGATGAACTGAATAGCCCGGAAATTGTTGAGCAACTGGCTAATATTCATGAGCTAACCGGCGGACCGGATGCAGTAACGCTGGCTTCCGGCCGCAACCGGGTGGTGCGCACCAGACTTGATGGCTATAATGGTGAGATTGTAATCAAAGAATTCGGCCGCCCGGGTATATTAAAACAGATGGTTGATTTCCGGCGCGGCAGCAAAGCATTGCGTACCTGGCGCAACATCCGGTTTCTGCAGTTGCATGGTATCGGAACCCCTGAACCGCTGGCATGTATTGAGAATACCGGTCGCTGCGGTTTGTGCCGTGCGGCGTGGCTGGTAACGCGCTATCAACCGGGAATGGTTTCATTTGCCGATGAACTGGGGCGGTTGCTGCGTGATGATCCGCAATGCTGGAAAATTATGAACCTGTGTCAGACTGTCGCCGGGCTGGTGAGTTCGATGCATGCCGCAGGATTCATCCATCGCGATCTCGGTAACCAGAACATCATCCTGCAGCCTGCCGGCGATGGCGAATGGCAGCACCCCATGATTCTTGATTTGAATCGCGGTCGAATCGTCAATACTGCCACAGCGCGTCTGCGCGCCAGAGACATTTCCCGCATTTATCTGCCTTCCGACTTTTTGAGGGTTTTTATTGAAATGCTGGGAGGGGATCAGCCGCCTTCACGCGAATTGCTGCGCTATGAGATGTATTACCGGCGGTGTTATGCCTTGCACAGCAAAACCCGTCCGTTGCGTCATCCACTGCGTGCCTGGCGGCAACGCGGCGAAGCGGTGCTCTATCCGCCGGAAAAGGAAATGTGGGTATGGGATGAACGTTCAGGTCAGCCGGTATGTCCATTGAAATCAAAAGACCGGCGCAGTTATTACAGTATTAATCGTGCTGTCGAACCGGTGCTGCGCACATTGCCATTGCTGCCGCGCGGTATTCCGCTTTACCGGAAAATCAGGGACGAAGCATTCAGCAATGCGGTTGCCTGTGACGGAATGGCCGGTTTGAGTGTTGAGCCGGTTGCGGAACGGTGGTCTCACGAGCGGGAATGGCTCGCTAGCCTGAATCACCGACTGCCGGTCATGATCCGTCTGTACCGGCATGAGAATTCAACCCGGCGGCAGTTCAGGTATGACGCAGTAAACGAGCTGGCTCGGGGCGGCTATCCGGTTTCTGTGACACTTGTTCAGGACCGCAGTTCAGTGCGTGAGCCGGAATTGTGGCGCACTTTTGTGAATGAGGCGCTTGGCGCTGTAGGGCAGGTGGTGGAATATGTTCAGCCGGGACACTGCATCAACCGGGTTAAGTGGGGTTTCTGGGGGTTTGAAGAATATGGACGCTGGATGCAGGCGACTGTTGAAGCCCTGCAAAACTGGCCGGATCTCCACCTGATCGGTCCCGGCGCGATTGATTTCGAGTACCCGTTGGCGGCGGCGGCACTCGCCCGCCTGCCGCAGAGCCGGCATTACAGCGCCTTGGCGCATCTGCTGTATGTTGACCGGCGCGGCGCGCCGGAAAACCGGCAGGGGCGCTTCGACCTGGTGGATAAGTGCGCTATGCTGCAGACGCTCGCCAGACTGAGCCCGCGTTGTGAAAATCGTGTTTTTATTACTGAGGTGAACTGGCCGCTTAAAGGCTCAGGGGTGTATTCACCGGTGGGGGCTCCATATGTTTCGCCGGGAGATAGGCAGAATGATCCCAGTGTGAATGAAGCAACCTATGCCGCCTATATGCTGCGTTATTTTCTGATGGCAGGTGCCTGCGGATTTGTTGAAAGAATCTACTGGTGGCGGCTGGCGGCGCACGGGTACGGCCTGGTTGACGATCTGCCGGAGGAAGATTATGCCGGCCGGTGGCGGCCGCGCCCGGCATATGATGCTTTGCGTACATGGCTTGAGATGACAAAAGGCGCAACAATCGAGCCGGACCGCACTGTTTGCAATTGTGCGCCGGGGATACGCCGTTTTGTCATACACCGGCCGCGCGGGGGGGATGTTGTGCTGGCGTATAACAGCGGCACCAATGCCGTGCCGTTCCCCTCGGAATGGCTGGGACGGACAATTATGGCGGGGACCGGCGGAGATAAAAAGACCGCCGGCAGTTCCGATACGATCGGTATGCTGCCGGTCTATGTTTTTCAATAAGCGGAGATCTACATATATGCGTGAAGTAACTTTCGAATTGGGTGATGATGGCTCGTATGCGGTTACCAATTATAATCTGGCCCCGGCTTTTTCTTCTTTTCTTTCCGGCATCGCCGGTAACTGGGGTATTCCGGCATGGGCCTATTATGTCAACCGCGGGCAGGCTCTGTGTACATTCGGGGTGCAGGACAAGGATAATTGCATCATGGAATTCCATTCCGCCCGCCTGCACCAGCATCGGGTTGCGCAGGAGGGGTTTCGTACTTTTATCATCGTGCACCGTGACGGCCAAAAACTGGCCTACGAACCTTTCAGGACTTCCTGCGAATGGGATGTCACCAACCGCATGGTGGTTCGCCCGCACGAACTGGTGCTCGAGGAGGAGAACCATGATTTGAATATCTCGGTTCAAGTTGCATTCTGTACAGTACCCGATGAGCCGTTTGCCGCATTGGCCAGACAACTGAAAATCAGCAATAACGGGGCCGATGCCATCGATTGCGATATCGTCGACGGGTTCCCCCGCCTTGTTCCTTATGGGGAGAACTTCTCGCTGCTCAAAATCCTGCCGTTTGTAACCGAAGGGTATCTCCAGGTTCAGAACCGTTCCATTGACCTGCCATTCATAAATATGCGCGCTCTTTCATCCGATAGTTGGCAAAACATAGTTGATCCGGCGGGGCATTTCTTTATGGCAGTTGATGAAGGCGGACGACGCTTGCGGACTATCGTCGATCCGGAGCTTATCTTCGGCGAAATAGTCGATTTTACAAGGCCATATGCAATGCTGGATGCCAAATGGGATCCCGCCGCGGAACAGGGGGAGGAATGCCAGACCTGTTGCGCTTTTGTTCATCGCCGTTCAGTTATTGAGGCGGGGCAGCAGATTAATATTGATGCCCTCTATGGCCGTGCCCGCCGGGTGGATCAGGTTAATGTAATCGCGGAGCGGCTAGATTCACAATACCTGCCACTTGTGCGGCAGCGCAATAAGGATATAATCGACTCGATCCGCCACCGTTGTTTTACGCATGGCGGCAGTTCCCTCTGGAATAACTACCTTGAGCAGACTTATCTTGATAATGTTCTGCGCGGCGGGCTGCCCGTCACGTTGACTAAAGCCGGCGGTAAGGCTGTTGTAATGAATCTGTTCGGACGGAAACACGGTGACCTGGAGCGCGACTACAATATGTTCCGGCTCGATCCGACTTATTTCTCGCAGGGGGACGGGGCGTTTCGCGATGTCAACCAGAACCGGCGTCATGATGTTTGGTTTAATCCGGATGTCGGACGCAACAACGTACGGCGCTTTTTCTGCCTGCTGCAGCTCGATGGCTTTAATCCGCTTCTGGTTCACGGTGCACGCTGGCATATTGCTGATCAGAAACAAGCACATGATCTGATCGGTGCTCATCATGGAGCCGCTGTTTCCTCCGCTCTGCAGAAAACGCTTTCAGGGCAGTTTACTCCGGGATCTGTCTTTATGGCGCTGGAGGATGCCGGTGTCTCGGTACAAGACCGGATGCAGTTGCTGGAAACAATCCTGTCCGTCTCAGATTCTGAGCTCGATGCCGGCTTCGGCGAAGGGTATTGGTGTGATCACTGGATATATAATTTTGACCATATCGACAGCTATCTGGCCTTGTACCCTGAAAAACTGCGTGAAATGCTTATCGATGATAATGACTACACCTATTATGACACTGACGTTAAAGTTTTGCCACGGCAGCGCAAGCACGTGTTGCTTGATGAAACCGGTAAAGTTGTTCAGGTAGATGCATTGGAAAAAGACAGCGCCAAATCCGCGTTGATTTCGTCCCGCAAAGACAGACGCAAGCAGGTCAGAGCAAAGCAAGGCAAAGGGGCGGTTTACCGGTGCTGTCTGGCGCAGAAAATAATCTGTCTGATCATCAACAAGC
>PXDI01000061.1 GCA_003565095.1 PVC group bacterium
TCAAAGCATATCGCTCTTCCGCAGGAAAGCTCTTGCTGATTTCGAAGATCTCCCTAACGCCTAACGCCTAATCCCTAACGCCTAATCCCAATCCCTCCGTTGCCCTACCCATAGCTCAAAACTACGCCAATACCGTTCTCATTACTTATCACTCAACTTTTGACAGTACCTCGCCGGCGGCCGGCTGCATTTTTCTCCAGCGCGTCGGACTGACTTCGAACCGTTTGCGAAATATGCGACTGAACGTATTGGGATCATCATACCCGCACAGCTCCGCCACGTGGTTCACCCGCATCCCCTGCCGCAAAAGCCTGCAGGCATATCCGAAACGCGCCTGCAACTGTAACTCGCGCCAGGATTTACCATACAGTTCCGTTATCAAATGACTGGCACGCGAGCACGAAACACCAAGGGCTGCGGCAACCGTTTGCAGACTTATACGCTCACTCCTTTGCATGCTAACCAGCCGCGTAATCAAACGCTTCTGCGGGTCCGGCTCCCCTTTTTCCGCAGCGTGTTCAGCTATATCAATGATTCTGGTTCCCAGCATATGGGCATCGTCAATCATATCCTGATCAGGATTTTTCACCCGCCGTGATTTCGGCGGATAATGAATAAACATTGTCAGGTAAAGCAGGGCATTGCGGTATATGGGTACGACAACCTCCGACTGCCCCCGCCAGCACTTATGCATAAAGGCGGATTGGTGCCGGCGGGCCATTGCCTTGACTTTCAGGAAACACTGCTCAATACAGCGTCTTTCATATTCACGGTTTGCCGGGCGGCCTGTGCGGCATTCAGGATGATTGTGCGCCAGTCGTTCAGCAGAAAGTAAAGGTTCATTCTTGCCATGCAAGATCCAACCGACATCATTGAAGGTGACCTTCACCTGCCAGAGTTGCTCAAAATGCTTCAATGCCGCTTCGGCGGCATCTGGCGGCGGACTGCACCAACTGTCTGCCAGCATTTCAAAACTATCTGACCCGCTTTTCATAGCATTAAAGTCCTAGTTTTTCAGCAGGTCATACTATTGTCAATAAAGAAGAATTGTGGGATGCTATGGTCTTGTGGTTAACTTAGAGAATAGTAAAAACGGAGAATGAACAATATGAGCAACGTCCCATCCCGCCGGCAACTATGTGTCATCTGTCTTGGTCTGCTGTTCTGTACAGGTCTCTCGCCCACCCCCGCCAAGACCGACATCACCGGCCGTGAAGGCGGCGATGGCGGGTTGGTGCTGCTGGTGGAACCCGGCGACAGCAGCCTCGCACAAGCCCTGGCCGGCAGCGACCGCCATCTGGTGGTGGCCCTCAGCGCCGATGCGGCAAAAGTGGCACAGATGGACACAGCCTTCGCTCAGGCTGGAGTGCATCCGGCGGCCGATGCCATCCACTGGCTCAGCCCCGAGGTCCTGCCGTTCCAAAGCCATGCTGTCAATATCATTATCATGGATGGGGTGACCGCTGCGCGCCTTGGCAATACTGAAATCCAACGCGTGCTGGTTCCCGGCTATGGTTTCGCCTTGATCGATGGACAGGAAGTGCGCAAGCCGCGGCCCGATACAATGGACACCTGGCTGGGCTGGAACCGCGATGCCACCGGCAACCGCATGAGCCGCGATACAGAACTGCAGGTGCCCAACAGCATCCGCTGGCTCACCGGTCCGCGCACCACCGGGCCGCATCTTATCACCGAGCGCGTGCATTATTTGGAAGCCTCCTTCGGTTCCCGCTATAATTACCAGCACATCTATGGGCGCGAGCCGATGGAAGGCCACGCCCGTGACGCCTTTTCCGGCGTCCACCTCTGGAAACTGCGCTACAACCCCAATCCCAGCCTTCTCCTATGGAATCAGATCATGGTCAGCGACGGCGAGCGCCTCTTTCTGCCCGCCGACGGGGCCGGCAATGCCCGCCGCGGCCAGCCTCCCGAACACATAGATTTCCAGGTGCGCAATGTGGTTACCGGTGAAGTGCTGACAAACCGGCTGTCAACCGCACAGTGGGGACCACGCGTAAGGGAAGGTAAGATCCGGCCCGGCGATTGGAATCAAGACTTCGCCTGGTCCTACCGCTTCATCACCGACGGCACCCGGATCTACCAGGCCGATGGCGGACACACCGTGCGCGCCCTCAGCCCCGATGGCAGTCAGGTGCTCTGGGAGAAATCTTTAGAGAACGATGGCTTTGCCGATATGGTGGCCACCGATGGCAATATCCTGGCTTTGGTCATCGCCAAGACCGATAACTTTCCCGCTCCCAGTTTCCGCAATTTCAATCGCAATAACAATATTGCCAAGGCTGTTGTCGGCCTCGACCCGGCCACCGGCGAAGAACGCTGGCGCTATGACGGGGTCAACGATGCCCCGCTGTCCTTCCTTATTGTTGATCACGGAGTGGTGGTTGCCGCCACCCACCTGATCGGCAGCCGGCATGTGCGGCCGGGCGGCTCATCCATGCGCTCCACCCCCGAAGTGGCCGCGGCCAGCCTGCTGGTCTCACTGGATGCCGCCACCGGCCGCGAACATTTCAAGCGCGCCGGCAATGAAGGCTTTGCCGATCTGAACAACCGCGGCGACCGGGCCAGCCTCAATGTGCGCTCCGACCGGATTGTGTATAACGAATCAATGTTTGCCATATCCTTCGATATTCGCACCGGCAATTTGATTGAAAACTTCGATTGGGGCACCCGGGTCACCGGCTGGAGTCCGGCCACGGTGAATTTTCTAATGAACGATTGCCGTTTCCGCGCCACTGACGGCAGCGTGGACAGCAATCCCGGCATCAGCGCCAGTGACTACGGCAGCTTCCACCGTGTAGCCAACGGCGCCTACTACATTGCCGGCGGATTCCGCACCACCTCCGACCGCCGTTCAGTCGGCGAAACCATGGCTCTGGCCTACGAAGCCCGCTTCCCCGAGCGCCTTGCCGAAACTCAACGCCTGCTGGTCAGCGGCACCGCTCAAGGCGTGCGCGCCCCCGCCCCGGCGGACTGGCCGACCCTGCGCGGCGACTTTGCCCGCCGCGGCTGGACCACGGCCGACGGCCCGGCCAAAGTGGACGCGGCTTGGCAGACGCAAATCGACAACCTCCCCGCTCATGATCTCGGTCTGCGCTACGACTGGGAGCAGAACAGCCAAAGCCCCGGCATCATCACCCAGCCGGTGGCCGATGCTGAACGGGTGCTGATCAGCATTCCCGACAGCCACGAAATCGTCTGCCTGGGTCTGGCCGATGGCAGGGAACGCTGGCGTACCCGCTTGAGCGGCCGCAGCGCCGCACCGCCCACCCTGGCCGGCGATGTAGCTTTTGTCGGGGTCAACGATGGCACCGTATCCGCTATCGATCTGAGCGACGGCTCCATTATCTGGACTTTCCTGGCCGCCCCCTTCGAGCGCTACCACAATGCACATCAACAGATCGAAAGCACCCACCCGGTGCGTTCCAGCCCCATTCTTTACAATGGCACCCTCTATGTCGCCGCCGGTCGCCATGGCAAAAGCGATACCGGCATCCTCTTGTGGGCGCTTGATCCGGCCACCGGTACCCCCCGCAATAACACGACCATCACCGACCAGCATGTCAACGACATCATGCAACTGGTGAATGACCGTCTGATCGTAGCCTATTCCCACCTCAATCCGGCCTCTCTCGAAGCAGCCGGCGGCCGCGGTGGAGGGCCGTCTGTCTCCCCGGATCAGAGAGGCCATGACGGCGGGCACGGGTGGATCGGGCCGTCGCACCTCTGGCGCGGCTATCGCGTCCATGGTAATGAGCTGCAAGGTGTGGGGCCGGCGATCCAGACCGACAGCGAATTCTGGCGCTTCACGGCGGGAGCATTTGCCGAAATGCACTTCGATGACGTACGCAATCATAAGCGCGTCGTCCGCACCGGCCACGAACGGGACTTCGCCACCCGCACCGGATCCAATACCAGCATGTCGACCTACCTGGCCGGGGCCGGCAACTATCTCTATGCCTTTGCCCGTGGCGGCAAAAACATCCGCATCAGCATCTGCGATGTGGCCGCGGAAACTCAAGAGATCTACAACTTTGAGATTACTCAGGGCAGAGAACAGATCATCCCCGACGGCATCGCCATCGCCCACGGACACGTCATCCTCACCACCACCGCCGGACGGGTGCTGGCTTTCAAACAACCATAGCACAAGGAGACACGATCGATATGGCTGTATTTATAGTAATTCTCAAAAGTTATGTCTTAATTACGCTCGCTGACCTTGGTCGGCGAGCAAGATAATTATGAAAAACGACATTGAAAATAAAGATATGAGCCCTTTGGGAGCAAGAACTTTGGTAACCACTTTATCTTGCTCTATATGGGCTCAATTTGTTTTTTTAAGGTTTTTACTTATTTGAATTTTTCCGTCCGCCGACCACTTGTCCGCCGGAGGCTTGGCGTAGGAGGAAGGTCAGCGGACGTGGTTGTATCTGTTCTATCACGACAAAACTTTTGAGAACCGCTCTATTCTCCGTGGAATGGTGAAAAAGAGCCACCAGATTTAGTATTTGACCGACACCAACTTACTTTCGTATAATTACGACAGTGGAGTAAAATGTTTTGCCCGGTTTTTATAGTCTGCTAACGGCGTACGCAAAATTCATATGCGTTGCGCAAAATCAATATAGCGGGCTCCGGGCATATTTAGCCATTATAGAGATGGTGGATTAGATAAATATTGAGGAACAGTAAAATGAAAAAGTTTTTTACGGATTATGGCTGATTGCGGCGATGTTGGTGGCCGCGGGTACTCTGCATGCGGCGACTTGGACATGGACGGGTGAAGGGGATGGGACAACTTTTTCAGACGCAGGCAATTGGGCGGAAGATGGCGCACCTCCTGCAGCAACAAGGGAAACTTATGTATTCTCACTTCCCGGCGGCGGCAACGTTACTCTGGATAACAACTATTGTACTGCCAAAATACAATTTGATGCAGGCGCAGGAAGCTTTACCTTTGGCGGCAGCGGAACGTTTAGAAACGCCACAGGCCAGTATGGCACTGGCACAACTATGCTATTTCAACAAGACTCAAGCAGTGAACATGTTTTTAACGTTAATTTTTCGTGGGCACAAAGTACTTTTACCTTTACCGGAACCGGCACTGGCAACCTAAAATTCAACGAAAGCCCAACGCCTTCAAACGGTTCACTGATTTTCAATGTAAACACAACGACATATCGCCCCATCTGGCAGGGAAATATTCGCGGCAGCAATAATAGAGGTAAAAGTTTTCAGGGGTCGGGAACATTTGAGCTTGCGGGTAACAGCACATACGACAGTTCATCAACAATAAGTGGAACATTAACGCTGCTCACGTCATCCGCCAACTGGGGCTTGGGCAGCTCCGCAACAGCAACATTCGGCAGTGGAGCGACGCTGGCAGGAACAGGCGGCCTTGCCGGCAGTGCATCCGGTGTTACGATGAACACCGGATCGATCGTCTCTCCCGGCATCCATGGCCCTACAACTTCAGGTGATCCTGTTGGAGTGTTGTCTTTTTCTGCACTAACTTTGAATGCTGGCACCTTTTACGATTGGGA
>PXDI01000162.1 GCA_003565095.1 PVC group bacterium
CGGCTGATAAACCTGCCACCGAATTGCCGCATAAGCGGCGTCTCCATCTGGCAGTCTATCAGGCGTCCCCCCTGCTGCCGGAAAAGGTCAGCAAACATGGAATCAGCCTATATCTTACAGATCTCCGCAGACAGCCCGCCCGAGACAAGCTGATCGCGGTGCAGGCGGGCTTCCGACTCGCCTTCCACTTCGGCGATTGCCATGCCGCGGTTATGTGCTTCAAGCATTATCCGTGCGGCTAACTCCAGAGTATGACCAAATATCTGCATCAGGTTCATGACAACATACTCACAGGCGTTATGGTCGTCATTAAACAGCCTGACCTCATACATGTCCTCCAGCCTGTCCAGTACATCAGTAGCCGGCTCGACCAGAACATTCCCCTTTTCGGCCTTGATAATCATATAAACTTCTTCCCTAAAGGAGTTTCAACAATTACACTCAATTCTCATCATAACATCAAAACGGCAGTCCTGTTGATAAAGAATGCTTATACAGCCATTCACGAACAAACGCCCTGGTAGCCGGCTTTACCCGTCCATTCGATTTGGCCTTGATTTGTGAAAGATGCCATACGTTGCCGGAATGCTTCACAATTGTAAAAGTTGCTCTTTCTGGTTCAAGCATTCGATAGACATAAGCATTCCGCTGCGCTCCGGTAACGCTTCGCCAGTAACTACTAATACAATTCTGCTGCATGCGGCCCTCTTCACGAAGCATCCCGTAAGATGATATAGGTATAATCGCATCCGTACCAGGAAGCGGAGCCGGCGGCCAGTTGGCCTTGGTCTGCTCATCGCGCCTGCGCTGTTCCCTACGCCACTGTTCAGCCGGGGCATTCCGTCCCCGTCTGTGTGCAATTTCAGCCGCACGCGCTTCCTGCAAGGCAGCCTGGCGTTCATTCTCACGCTCTTGTGCTGCCATGCATTCACGGTCCGCATTTTCAATAAACTGTTCTATCTGGCTGATCGACCTGAAAGGCCTGTCAAACAACGGCAGACCATAATGCACAAGATTGTGTATGCAATGAATTAGCTGTTCGGATAGCGCTGAGGCCTGCTTTTCCTCCTCTGACTGCTCAATTTCTTTAAGCAACGCAGGTGTTACCAGCGCTTTCAGGCGGGAATTGGTTACAAAATCGAGCACTCCCGCATTAATCATCTTACAATGTGCCAAGCGCCCCATAAGTTCATCGCTATCAACCGAGAGCGCTCCTCGCAGAAGGCGCAAGCCGGATAATGAAGCTGATTCAGGATGGATTTTCTTGAACAGTCTTACCGCTGCCTGTGTTGCCGGAAAACCGAGCCATTGACACATCTCCCGTTGCTTCTGATGAGCATGCATCAAGGCCAGTGTGTGACCAACTTTGGCAGTTGTTCCCCGCATCTCATGATTGTTGACAAACACATAAGCAAGCACCGGATTTGCAAAAGCGAGATCGCGTATACGGTCCGACTCGCCGCAAAGCTGCAAGAGCAGCCACTGATGGCTCGCAAATGGCCGGACAACCTCCCGTATCTCCTGAGGAATAGAATCGACAAACAATTGCAGAGGAGCTTCATGAGAAGACGCGCTTTGCCCGGAAATACCAACACCATAGTTTTCGGGAATAATGCGAACGTCCGGCCAGCATTCATGCCATCGGCCCTTGGAATCCTGCTGCTGCGCAACAGGCTTTGGCGCAAATGCCAACCGCATACGGTATAAATGCGTAGATATATGCAAATATCCATCTTCGGATGTGAATTCCGTTTTCATAACACCGATCCTATACTAAAAAGAGTGCTAGAAAACAATTCATGTTGTTAAAGACGTTTTTCGGCAGCGGTTCTTTCATGCAAATGATGTTGGACACATTATGGCCCCTGAAGTTATGGTTATTCTGTTATGCATAACTTAAGGTATATTTGATGACTGCCAAAAGAATCCTTACTGTTGACGACGAGAAAAGCATCACGTCTGTATTGGAAAAGATTCTATGCCGGGAGGGTTTTGTTACTGAAAAAGCGCATGACGGACAACGCGCACTGGAAATTCTTGCGGAAGACACCGGATTTGATGCAGTAATCTCTGGCTTTTCAATGCCTCGAATGAACGGAGGACTGCTATCTGAAGCTATCAACAAACAATATCCCGGGCTGCCGTTTATGTTGCTATCCGCATATCCGCCTGATTATAAAGTGTTGGCAAGACTGCCGATATGTGACTTTTTACCAAAACCGATGGAAATCGATCTGTTGATCAGCTCCCTGCAATCAATATGCCGCTGGGGTAATAACTGGCGCGGCGACAGCCGGCGCCATGAGCTATGGCACTCATATCTACGGATGGAAAACAAAAGCAGCCAATACCCCAGGGGGAGCCAGAGTCTTGTGTCAGAGTTTGTGCATGAAACCCTGCCACAATATGAGATATGTAAATCGATCTGCTTTCTTGAGTTAGAAACCGTTGCCGGACTTGCTGAACATTTATGGCAGCAGCTAACGGCAAAGAGCCGGAATGCAGGATTATCGCCTGCCCAGAACATAACATTTACGAGAGCGGATCAAAATGATTTGCCAATGATCGTTATGCACATTCAAAATCGCCACCCGCTTGACCCGCTTATGGCGGCATTGACATATTCGCCAGAAAAACAGGAGTATTGCGGAGGAAACTATACTCGTCTGTTTACAATGCAAAATGAAGTCATACAAGGAAGATCAAGGAAAGTTATTACCGAACGGGTCACAGACGCTCCAGGCGCTATAATCAGAAAGCATTGCAGAAATATGTCTCCGCAGACTTTTATTGCTGATGTCATAAAAATCTGCATCAAAAGCGAAAGGCCGCTTCTGCATACAGCAGAACCAGCAGCAATGAGAACAACTAGGGCCAAAGCATCGGCCGATTTGCTTAAAAAGACCAAAGATTTAGGACTTGCTCTCAGCGGGGTACTCATCAACAGGCTATTGCAGGAGAAGCATGCTTTAGACGATATGATTATCCGTGTGAACGGCATGCACAGTCGCCTTACTATGGAAAGTTATGATTATATCGAACGATATGGCGAGGCATCCTATACAAAGGTCAATAAGTTAATACTGTCGTATCTGAAAGTTCTTGAGCAGACCGCACAAGAGCTGCCTGAAGTCATCGATAACCTATTGAACACACACAATGGCAAAATCTTAATGGAAACCTTGAAATGGATGGTTAAAGCAGACGGCAAAAGAATGCGTTTAAAAGCGAAAGTTGATGCTTTGGCAATCAAATATTGAGCCAACGATCTTGTCTCCGCCACTGCACCGGGTCCAGTTGGCGCAACTGGATTTGGCCCTACCTTCAGTAGGCCAGTTTTCCCGAAACCGGCCCCGTTCCGCCGTTCTGGTCTCCCCCATGCATTATACAAATTCTACTCACTTTTTCAAAAACAGAACCGTCTTACCCTCGACGTTCAGCGCACGGCCACCATTACCCAGGGCTTCAACGCGATTTCCGAGCCAATTGCGATGACCGCAAATCACTAACGCTGGCGGACAAGCTTCAATATAGTCCCGAATAACATCTTGTCCCTCCAACCCCCGTTCCCGCACGCTGGGTCCCTGATGAAGAAGCAAAACCTCCGGCTTAGAGCCTAAAACGTTTTGGACCATCTCGCGGAACGTATCCGGTGGTTCACGCCACGGCTTCGTCGTGCTCATCCCCATCACGCCGGATACCCCGCCGATACGCATGCCACCATAATTTACAATTGCGCCATGCAGCAGATGCATGCGAGGTTCTTGCCGAAACCGCTTCAAATCGTGGTCATCACCAAATTCATCGTGATTACCAGCCACACCGATAACGCACTGGAAACGGTCGCGAAACGCATACCAGACTTCCCTGACATCACCATGGCCTCCGCGCCGTAACAACAAGGGATCAGAATGCAGATCTCCCGCCAGCAACATGACCGCCTTGGCGGGATCCACACCGCGATTTTCGAGCAACTCTGCGGTATATTCAGCCACGGCATGACCCACAAAACGCGAGCCTGCCTTTCCCCATTTCTCCCCTCTCCGCAGCGTTTCAATTCCCTGCATGTCCGAGGTCGCAACCAGCGCACTGCATCCCTTGGGTAGATGATCCACGTAAACCACGTAAAAGGGCCACTCCACCCGCTCACGCCCCATATTGCCCTTGCGCACCCGATAATACCCCATCACTGCAATCGGCTGGTTTTCAATCTCTAAAATATGCATACATCCCCCCTCCGCGCCTCTGCGAGAGACCCTCTTTACCAAGAACCACGAACAAATAACCAAGAACCCACTCATACGCCGCGCTGCCGGAGCCGGGCGAAACACGTGCCCGATGGCCAATCGTGCCCGCGTCGCCCGGACTCCAGTCCAGCACTGCACCTGGTCGAGTCGTTAATCGCAACAGATAGCGTTGACCCGGCAAAGAGACCTCCCATGGGGAGCTTCACCTCACTGCGTGAGCGGGGATTTTGTACCCGCATTAAGACCATAGAAGGTCACTGCACGGTCCTCGTTCGGCGGTCATGTCTCTTTTCGATTTGTCTATCCAATTACCTCTAACTGCACTCTATAAACAGACGGTCACTTTTCACAAGGGCACACTCCCAAAAAGGGTAGGTGGTCCATTGTGCATGGAAGACCAATCAACCATACACGGGACGATCCCGGCAGACGCCCGCCTGCATACGTCATAAACGCATGCAAACACGCATCCGGATGACTCCGGAATCCCGACAGACGGCCTTTTTTACTCCAGGAGACCTGCCTGCCGATCGAGCTTTTTACGTCTAACGAGAAGATTAATTTACGACCCGGTGACCCATCCTGCGCAGTCAAGCGCCCGACAAGGCCAGATCGAGCTGGGATCTCCCCACCCGGTTTTGAGAATGCCAGCATTCTCGGAACCTGCCGTAAGCATGACGCATGTGGCTCGAACACACGTCACCCGTAAAAACAGGCGTGCTTACCGGTGAGACGGATGTCGGATCGGCTTCAGCTCGATCGACCAGTGAGGCAGGCGGGCCGAAAACAAAACGACACCGCGCACCGGCAAGCGGAAATAGCGTCCAGGTATACGACCATACCTAGCCCCGTTCCGGCTTCATCAGCCATGCTGCATGTGTTGTCATTTTCATAATCAAACCCTCCTGCAAAGGCACCCATAAGAATAATGAATGCCACATATAATGACGCAGTTAAAACAAAATTCTTTCGAGTAAACAAGCCAATTTTGAAAAATCTTTTCCTCCACTCAAAACACCAAGACGGACAAAACATGTCCTGACCCGTACCCAGTACGTCCAGTTGTCCCGCAACTGGACGCCCGCACCCCACCCACCCTCCAACCGCACCGGGTCCAGTTGGCACAACTGGACCTACCAGTAGGGCCAGTTTTCCCGAAACTGGCCCAGGCCCAGTGCCCAAAGTTCACGATCCGCCAGAAAGATCTAGCCTGAATTATTCACCAACATCTCTGGCAAGTGCGATAACCTGCATATGATCAACGGTTTGTGTATTTAACCACGGATGGCACTGATTACACGGATATATTTTATCA
>PXDI01000183.1 GCA_003565095.1 PVC group bacterium
GGGGGGGGGTAGACTATGCTTTATGCTGATGGAGTTGGCTGGGGCCAATCATCTCAGGTGCCCGCCCGTTGCGGGCGGGTACCTGAGCAGTTACATGACAGCTTACTTTGTTGCGCGCCGATGCGGTTCGGTAAAAAGCGTCAATGTGGCATAAATAGTGCTTTCATGACGCGAAGCAAACATACGGGGAAATATGAAAACAATCGGGACAGGTGCTGCCGTTTGCGGTGCCTTGGCGCTGAGTTTATTTGTTGTGACAGGTTTGGCCGCCGATCCGGCGGGCGCAGAAAACGCTGCGCCGGCCGGCACGGGAACGATGCGGTTGCTGGTACAGGCGGCGCGGCGCGGTGTCGAACGGCGCTTTGCCGATGAGCTGGGCGGAAAATCATTGACGGATGAGCCGCTGGTTTCTTCGGAAAATGCCGCGGCCGTACTACTGGTTGATGCCGGTCGGCTGTATCGTATATTGTGCCACGCAATGGGGGCACTGGATTCCGGCGGCTGGCAGGCTTGGGAAAAGCCCGTGCCGGTTCCGGTGGTCCACGGAGTGAGTTTTCCGGATGGCGTCGAAAATGCCGCCATTGCGCACATGCTGGGGATGCTGCATACCGCAGAAACCGAAGATGTCATGCAGCGGCTGCTGCTGCCGATTATATCACACAAGGCGTATGCCACCGGCGGCCCGTATGTGACAGCGCATGATGCAAAACCCGTTTTCGCGCTGCCCTTACGAACGGCAACCGGCCGCGCGATTCTGCCGCGGGTCTTCAATGGCGGCGAACCGGTCTGGAACCGCGTCCCGGTTTGGCAGGTTCTCGGCCCCTTCCAGTCGCAAAAGTCCCCCGGCTGGCTGCATACAACAATGCCCGACTTTATTCCGGAAATGCGCGCGTTGTACGCATTGCCCGAATCCGGCAATCAAGCTCCGCGCGCCTGGCGGCGGATTGAAAATACGGCTGACACGCAAACCCCGCTAGACGATCAGCCTACAACCGATCCGGTGCTATGGTATGCATACAGCGAGCTTGAGACACCGACAGCCGGATTCTACTGGATGCGAATAAAGGCCGGCGGTGACTGGGTTCTGTGGATCAATAACCGCCGGGTATGGACGACATTGCAGGAGAACACGCCTGAAATGCAGAAGGGCAATGCCTTGGTTTTCCGTGTGCATTTGCGCGGCGGTGCCAATAGCGTAATGTTCGGGTGTCACGGAGATGCGCGAACGGCACGGCTGCCGGAGCTTGATGTAGCCATCAGCGGTGATACGGCAAAATTCGTTTTAGGCGAACATGCGCCATCCAACCGTGAGATCCCCGACATGTGGCGCGGCTGGGAAGCGCATGTGGTTTCGCGCGGGCAGCAGGACACGGCGCGCACCAAAACGGATGCCATACCGCAGGATGAAGAGCAAGTCAGTAAATTGATTGAGGAGCTGCTGGTGAATCTGCCGGATCGCAAAACTCTGGGTGCGCCGGTTATCGCACCGGCGGAGGTTGCCGCTTTATCGGCCGGCACACCGCTTTACCGTCTGCGCAGCGCCACCGCCCCGGCGGTGTGGCTGGTGGCCGGACCGGTGGCAGCCGATGCGGTGACGCCGGCTCAAATGACGGGGTTGCTGACAAATCAGGCCATGCCGGTCATTGGCGGCCCGGCCCGCGAGGATTTGACGGGAACGGAGTACCGTTTGTTTGAGGAATCACTGGAATGGCATTCGCGCGGCAGCGGAATCGGCGGATTATATTCGCGGGTCGGTTATCAAGAACAATGGGCGGCGCCGTTGAATGATTTGATGCAGGATGGTCAGCCCGGCTGGTATTGGCTGGGTGCGGTACTGGATAATGACCGCGCACGACTGGTGCGCATTGGCATCCGCGGCGGGGCCGATACCGTAGCATGGCTGGCGGGCGAGCTGGTGCGCGACGGACAGACCGTGCATTTACGTCCGGGGCTGTATCCTTTTGTAATCCAGACGCGACTGGCCCGGGTGCCTGCGCAGTTTAAAGATATGGCGCGGATGTCGATTGAAATCCGCAGCGCACAGGCGATAGACCACATCCATGGCGATTGGCTCGAACGCGCACGCGAAATTGAGCCGCGGCTGCTGGCGCTCTTGAATGCCGCACCGGATGGCGCCGCACTGGCGGCACAACCCAGAATTCAAAGAATTTTTACTGCATTGGAAGAAACAACATTTTTTATTCAGGAATGAAAAAAAAGATTATGAAATTGCCGGTTGCAAGAGAGCTAATGGCTGCGCCATCCCTCACCCCCTGCCCTCTCCCAGAGGGAGAGGGTGATCGGTTGAGAATCAACAGACTTTTTTCTTGTTTTTTTGTGCAAACTTGCCCGGATAAGGCGCTAAAGGTTGTTGTTACGGCGGCATGCTTTTTCATGTCACTGTCTGGCATCGCGCGCGCGGCCGAAGTTGAAATGAACAACGGGCTGGTTTTCCTGACCGAAGATGCTGTAAATATTGAAGCATTTGTGCAGGACAAACCAAGGAATTTCCACATCTCATTCCGTCCACGGGAAGGCGAAGCAAGCATGTCGCTGAATGTCTGGTGGCATCATATTCACACGGTGCGGAACAGTCCGACCGGCGAAGTTGTGACAATTGCGCGCCGGATCAGCGGGGAACCTGATATTATGCCGGATGGCGGGGCTGATGATCCGGCGGCATGGGGAAACGATCCGGTGCCGTTTGCATGGCGCGGAAACATTAACGGGCATTATCCGGATGCGACCGTGCCGCAGGATTTCAAGGTAGTCTGGCGCAGGCCGTTGCGCTCGTGGGGGCATACCTCGCCGGTTCTGGCCGGCGAGCGCATTATTGTAGCCGATCATCCGTTCTCGCTGGTCTGTCTGGACCGCCGCACCGGGAAGGTGCTGTGGGAACGCGAAGCTCCCTCCAACATGCTGCCGCTGGGCCTTGACGCCGGCCTGCCGAAAACCGATTTTGTCCATAAATCCTACCGGCTGATCGGCGGCACACCGATCACCGACGGCCGTCTGGTGCATATGCGTTTCCTGCACATGATGGTATGCTATGACATCGACGGCAATCTGCAATGGGCGCAACCGGTTGAATACAGCACCCACAGTTTGCGCGGCGGCGATGTGGGATCAAGCATGTATCTTGACAACGCCGTTGTGACGATGGCCTGGAAACATTTTCTGGCTTTCGACCGTGTTACCGGTGAACCGCTGTGGAAGATTCCGGAATTGCGGGGATCCAACAACAAGAATTCGAGCAACTGGACCATGATTGACGGGGTGGAGTATGCGCTGCTGCCGGACGGGCAGATGGTGGATGTTGCCGGCACCCGCGTCAGCACCTGGCCGGTGATCCGTTCGTATGGTGGAACGCCCGTGGTACAGAATGGGGCGATGTTTCTGCGGCATCAACCTGAAACCAGTATGATGGCCTATGAGCTGCTTGCCGGCGGTGAGCCGGTGCTGCGGCATCAAGGCGGTCGCGGCCCGGAAATATCGCCTGCCGCCGCTGATGGTATGGTGCATGTATTAACGGGCAATCAATTGCAATCAATTGATGCGGCGACGGGAACCATCGTTGAGGACGTTTCGCTTTCGGGCGGTCGTATTCGCAGCGGCTACGCGCATCCGGTAATGGTTGGCGACCGGATTGTCAGGGTGCGCGAGGGGTTCATTGATATTATCAAGCCGGGGCCCGGTGCGCAGCTTGAGCGCAGCATTCCGCACACGATGCAATACCGCTCCAATGATAAGGGCGGCGGAACTATCCCGGTGTTCTCCGGGAAGCGCTGGTATATGCGCGCACAGAACGCACTCTATTGCCTGGCGTCGGATTGATCCTGTAAAGAGCAGTTTAAGCACGTTTGGCGGCTGCTCAGGGCTCGGCAAGTCATGTCATAGTTTTTGTCTTGAACAAAGTCTCTCTCCCGTCCGCTGACCTTGGTCGGCGGACGGAAAAATCGGTTACAGAAAGATCAGCAATAGAACAAACTTGAGCCCGGATTGAGCAAATCAAGCAGTTCCCTCAACGCCATTAGGGACAGACAACTTATTCCCATAAAAACCAACACCAAACCTCGTTGTTTTGACATTAATGGGTGGCTAATTCCGGCATATTACAATCTTGTCACACCATATGTTGTCTGTCCCCAATCCCGGTCCCCAATCCTGCCGCGGCCAGCCGTGCCATGCGGTCTTCAACGCAGTATAATCTGCTTGTGTGAGTATGAAACAGTAACCACGAAATTCGTCAGAAATGGCGTGCCGACGATGCCATGATACGAGGAAACGGCGCGCCGCTCCTGCGGCAGAGTGTTGATAACACATGGCAGATTGCGCACGGTTGCCGCTCCCAGCGATAAGGTTTCCAATTTTGTAAAGGCCACGCCCGGCAGATCAGTCTGGCCCTGTCCGCTAATGTTGAGCTGCCGTGCAGCACCGGGCAGCAGCAGGACCTCGGATGACCCCGTGTCAAGCAGCAACGTTACAGGCCCCATCCCATTAACTGTGCCCACAACATGCGGAAGGCGGTCGCGCAGAAAGAACGCAACGCTCACCGCATCTTTGCCGGGCGGTGCCAGACGGCGGCCGGCGGCCGGCAGAGGATCAAAGCGCACCACCTTGCGGCGATAGTCCAGCGTAGTCAGAAAGCTTGAAAGAAACGGATAGCCGAGGATGCCCTGATAATCTATGCCAAGATCAAGGCGCAGCGAGTGGGCTTGCGGGGGATCGGTAATGAATACCACACTGTTGGACAACGTCGCCGTACCGGCCTGCAGCGAGTGCACATTCCCGCGGTGCTGACTTGCCGATACCCGTACCGGCTTAATACCAAGTCTCGCGGCCAGCGTGGGAACAATAATGTTCTCGCTGGCACCGGTATCAATAATAAATAAATACGGACCTTCACCGTTTACGCTGACTTTGACAAACGGAATCCGACCGGCTATTTGCAGAGGAAGATCATTAGTTGTGGAGACCGCGGCAGCGCAATATAATGGCAAACCAAACAACAGAAAAAACAGGACGAACCGTGCTGCTGCCGTGATAACCTTAGAAGGAGAATTCTGCATGTTATTGCCCAAAAAGCCATCGCAATGAATAGCTACCTGCCATCACGACTGTTCCTGGTTAATAAGATAACCATTTCCTCGTTGTCAAGAGTGTTGGCAATATCCAGCGCAGAAACACTGCTCAAATCCATGGCGTGCGGATCGGCTCCGGCGATCAGCAGCATTTCGGAGACCGCCTTATGGCCGTTGCGCACCGCGAACATTAATGCGTTATATCCCTTTCTTGAGCGCGCATTGACTTGCGCACGCTGCCCCAGCAGCAGACGCACGATTTCGGCATGCCCGCCTGCCGCCGCCCCCATCAGTGCGGTCGATCCATGCCGGTTCGACTCATTCACCAGCACCCGGCGATCCAAAAGCCGCTTTACCTCTTCAATATTTCCGGTGGTTGCGGCTGTCATCAATGGGGTATTGCCAAATGCACGGCCGGCATCCGCCTGCGCCATGCCGTCACGGACAATGGAAAGATCGGCAATCGTCGCCTCAAC
>PXDI01000157.1 GCA_003565095.1 PVC group bacterium
AGCAATAACCCGATAATACCAGCCGGACGTGAAAGCGGCAGGTGAATCAAGCGCAGCAGGAAGATGCCGATAGCTGTGCCTGTCAAAGTGAAGATCATTAAAGCCAGAAAGCGGTAGAAGCTTTGTCCGGCGGTTTGCGCCGTGCCGGCTTGTGACTGGATATCGCCTCTGGCGATCATGACCTGTTCCGCAAAAGTACGGCTGCCGGCTCCGTCAATGGTTTCGCCATCCATAAACCCGATCAACAGCCCCTTACGTCTGACGGCGGTGTTATCCCGCGCCAGGTGCTCAAGTGAAGCCAGCACCGCGGCGATATTCGCCGCGGTACGTGCGCCGTGCGGTGCATCAGGCGCAATGCTGATGCTGTCGATCGGGACAAGCACGAGCATGGCTTCCGGTATGTTCGGGATGGTCAACTGCTGATCTGAAGCCAATTCGTCCGAGACCAGTGCGTTAACCTGGCGCAGATCGTCACGGCTGACGGCATACTGGTTGGCAATGCGGGTGAGGAGGTCGCCGCCGCGCACAGTGTAGCGTACATCGCTATCGGGAATGTTCAGCACCGCGCCGGGCTCCAGCCGGTCAAGTGCAACGGACTGATTCGCCGTCTGGAGCGCGGTGAGGGTTACACCGTGATCGGCGGCGATCCGGGCGGCCAGATCATCCGGGGTGACCGCATAAACCGGTTCAGGGGTCGGCGGCAGATAGGCGAAAATCGAGCGTATTCTGCGGTTGCGGTAAACATGCCCGCCATGCAGCGAAACTGTTTCGTCTGGGGAGAGTTCCCGCAGTGCTGCAGCGGTTGCTGCATTAACAAAAAACCTTGGTTGCGGAGCCGGTGTGTTGCTATATAGATATTGGGCGTTAATGCGGTTGACATGCGCATCCTCGGCGACCAGAACCGCCTTGCAGCCCAGTGTGAAAAGGCGTTCCAGGTTCCGCCCGCCTTTAAAGTTCATGAGCGCAACCGCACCCTCAAGCGGTTTGCCGGCAATATCGTCCCATTCGCCGTCGCCCACGTCAACCAGCGGACCGCTCAGTCCGCCGGGAGGACAGAGCGAGAGCATGGCGCCATTGGACCAAACGGGATAAGCGGCGAATTCGCGGCCGGCGGCCAGCAGTTTTCCGGCGGCGGGCAGTGCCGGATCAACCGGAACCGGAACAGCCAGATCGTTTTCAATGCTGCCGATTGTTTCCACTCCGTAGGGGCCGAGCGCGCTCAAACGCCCTTCTATGTAGCTATGAACAGCCGCGCTTCCGTCACTGTTTAGCGACCGGCGGCCAATGTACAGGCTGCCCAGAGAAAGAATGTCACGCGCCTGGGCTTCGATGGCGTCACGCTCAACCGCACCGGATAGCGCCGTGAGCGACTCGGCCGACATGCTGCGCAGTGCTCCGAACTCCCTGCGCAGACGGGTTGACATGTTCTGCACCCGGTCTTCATCGGCATGGCGCGCGAGCAGTAAGACTGGCAGACCAGTCGTCAGCAGTACCGGTAGAATTCTTTTACAACTAATACCCATTCTCGTCCAATACTCCTTTAATAAACACTGGGGCTGTAAGGGATCACATCCATAAACAGCTTAATAAAAGCCCTCGGATCACCCGAGCGGTGACCTGTCACCGAGCATATCAAGTCAAGCATGTTCCAGAAAAACACTCCGACAATCGCGCCCAGCACCAGTCCGATGAAAAACGGTTTAGCGCGCCGGTAGAAATTCATGCCGCCGTATTTGATAATGATTTTCTTTGCGCCCCATGCGACGAGGCAACTGCCCCATATCAGCGACATATTGGCAGCCGATCCGGGCGCGCCGGCTCCACGGGTATAGGGCGAAACCCATGTGAAATAGGGTGTGAGCAGCAGTACCAGATATCCGGCGGGATGCAGTTTGAAGCCCAGAAAGCGGCCGCGCAGGAAAACCAGCAGCCCGAAGGCCGCGGCTCCGCCGGCTATAAACCACATGCGCACCCAGTGCACACTTGTAAACTTATCCAGTCCGCTTTCCCCGAGAAAATGGGCGACCCACAGTGGATAGCGTGCAAGATTGAAAGCCGATGCAACCGGAGCCGGCGGCAGCAGGCTTTCCCCGGCATAGAAACTTTCTCCGAAATAGTAGGCAAAAAGGATGAAAGACACCATGCCGACAGAGATGGCTGCCAGGAATGCGGCCAGACTGGCGGCTGCCACAGTGCTGTAGCGAATGCTGTTGCGTCGTGCCAGTTCCATGTTTTCAAGCTGTTGCGGCAGCGTTCGGAAAAGCAGCGAAACCGGCAGAAAAGCCAGTGACAGGTAAATCGTGTATGCCCTGGCACCCAGCCACCCGGTCATGCCGAAAATCATCGGCAGTCGTGTGAATTCGTAAGTTACATGATGGGTATGCAATCCGGTTTCCGCCCGGATGCGCGCGGCTGCGATGGTAATCGCCAGACAGGTTAAGCCGATAAATAAAAGGAAAAAGATGTTATTAACACCAAGATTCCACATCAGGGCGAGTGCCAGCAGCGGGAAGATAATCATTCCGGCGGTATTCAGCCGCCGCGGGATATATGCGCCATGCTCGTCTTCGGTCAGCAAGGTTGCGTGTTCGGCGGAAGCCTGTTTTGAGTGCAATGCTTTCCAGACGAGAATGATTGTAAAGCAAATGCAGGCCCCGAGCATCTGCTCCATCGGAAATGGGTAGTTGTTGCCGCCGGACCAACCGGTATAAACACTGTCCCTGATCTCCGGTTTGACCAGATGAATCATCCAGTAAATGATATTGAATAGCCAGTAAGAGGCCCATACCGAAAAGCTGACCTCGAGGCTGACCAGAAAGGCGATGCCGACAATAATGGGGGAAAGCACAAATACGGTATTGGGAAAAGCGCGTAATGCGCCGGTGGTGAACAGTTTTTCCGAGAAAGGGAAATACAGCAGAAACTGGTTATTGACCAGTCGGTAGTGCGCGGCGGCATCGAGCGTAATAATCAATAACCCGAGCAGCAAACCGCCCAGCAGCACGGGATTGAAAAGCGATTTGCGCAGCGGGGGGGCACGCAAATCGTCGGCGGTTTCCAATTCGTAATCATGCCGGATCAGATTGTCGGCAATTTCAACCAGCGGAAAAGCCAGATTCTCACGGTCGACCCATTTGCGGCGTAACCATTCAGCCAGGCACATCAGAAAGCCGAAGATGGCGATAATCAGCGCCGCCCAGTGCAGCAGCGGCCGCACCCACAGGTTCCAGGGAATATTGTCAACGAGATAGCGGATGTTTTCGCGCGGCGGTGTTTCGTCTTTCTGGCGGCGTTCCGCAACCGTAACCCACAGGCTCTCGAAAAAACCGTACAGATTCTGGTCGGCAGTATCGCTTGAGCCGTCCTGTCTGATGATTTGCGAGCGTTCATTGCGCGTGATCCGGTAGACAAAGCTGCCGAGTTCTGCCTGGTAGGCGGCTTCGTCCATTTGTTCATAGCGTTCCATGTAGCGGGCCTGCAAATGCCGCCGCAGGGCGGCGCGATCACTGTCATTGAGGCTGGTTACAAGGGAGGATAAAGCCGGCCATGCTTCCTGTGCGCCTTTAATCCTTGCCTGTAATGTGCTGCGCTCTTCCGGAGTCATGCGGGCGTATTCACGGTCGAGCCGTTCCAGGCTGCTGCGGTCGGTCTGCTCAATGATGTGCGGCAGCAGACTGATTTCGTGCTCATCATATTCCGGCAGACTGCTATGCAACCGCTCAAGTGCAGCACGGCTGGCATTAGCCGTTGTTGCGGTGCGTTCATGCATCAGATCTTCAACGCCCAATGCCAGCCGCACTGCCGCCGGGGTGTTTTGCATAAAATGAACAATATCATCCATTCCAAGCTGTTCAACAAGGACTGCGGCATGCCGGCGGGTTTCTTCGGTGATATCTTCCGGGGCGGCCGCCGCTGATTCTATAATGACATTCATTTCACGGAAGGCACTGTTGCGGGCCTGTGTGACTTCCTTGTCGCGCAAAAGCCGCAGCAGACGTTCCGCCTTGTTCCAGGCCAAGCCTTCCTGAGTGGGAACCACCGGGAACCAGTCCGGCTCCAATGCATTATAAGCACTGCGGTAAGTACTGGTGCCGTAAAAGAGATACTCGTTCATGGTGGCACAGACCGACAGAAAACACTGCCGCACCAGACCAAGATTCATAACCGGCACCGCAATCGTCAGCATGGTGTAAAGCAGTACGAGTTGTTTTTTATCAAGGAATCTGGTGCGTAATATTAAGCGCAGTGCCGCTACAACCATGACAAGGCTGAAGATTAATCCGACTGCCCATGCGGCGGGGGAGGCGGTTTCAATATCGGCATTGACCGTCTGCATTGTCAGAAACTGTGAAAGCGGCGTAATAATGGCTATCAGCAGCATTCCCAGCAAAATTGTCAACGAAGTCATCCGCACTGGCCGTTTCTCCTATGTTACACCGTCCACCGAGCCGATATCGATATCCAGGTCCTTACGGTCAACAATCCGTTCGACCCGTCCGTCACGTAGATAAACTACGCGAGTAGAAACATCCAGCATACGGTGATCATGAGTGGCTGAAACCACCGTTACCCCGAGGTCACGGCTCAATTTGCTTAAAAGATCAACAATGGCATGCCCGGTTTTTGAGTCCAGATTACCGGTAGGCTCGTCTGCCAGCAGCAGGCTGGGGTCGTTTGCCAGAGAGCGGGCAATCGCCACACGCTGCTGTTGTCCGCCGGAAAGTTCTCCCGGCAGGTGTTGCAGGCGGTTACCCAGCCCGACACGGTCAAGGATTTCCGCGGCTTTTTCGCCGGCATCGCGTTCCTTCATACCCAAAAACAGCATTGGCAGCATCACATTGCGTTGCGCTGTAAGAACTTCGATAAGGTTGTAGTTCTGGAAGATATACCCGATATTAACACAACGCAAATAAGCCAGTTGTGCCGACCGTAATTCTTTCAGATTGCGTCCGCCAAGCGCGATTTTTCCTCCGGTCGGAAAATCCAGTGCACCGATCATATTGAAAAAGGTGGTTTTTCCGGAACCCGACGGCCCCATCAGCGAAACGTATTCACCTTTGAAAATGTCAAGCGTGATGCCGCGCAGGGCATATACAAAATCATGCCCGGTCTTATATGCCCGCTCGACATTATCGGCGTGTATTAATGCGTCGTTATTAACCATATCACGTTTTGTATGCAAATAATAATACGTTACACATAATGTTACCCTAGGCTGGTGCAACGCGAGACGAAACGATGCCCGAACATGTGCTGTATGTCAAGCTTCGGTGTTTGCATTCAGCGGCGAAGAATCGCCGCAGGGATTAGGCGTTAGGGATTAGGCGTTAGTGGAGAGGGCGATTTCTGGGCACTTCTGTGGTGTTGGCTTTTGAGGCCGACTGGTTTAGGATGTCAACGGCTACGAGATGGAGCTTAGGCAAGTCATGCCATTCAGGGCGGCACGAAGCGTATCTGCCCGGGCATGGGCAGGTCATGCGGGAGCATGTGGTTGCGGAGAGATTCTGCCAGTCTTCTGGCGAAGTTCTTTGCTGACCCA
>PXDI01000242.1 GCA_003565095.1 PVC group bacterium
ACCTTCATGACCGGTTCCAGCAGCACCGCCTTGGCTTTGCTCATGCCGTCACGCAATGCACGTGATCCGGCAATTTTGAAGGCCACTTCGGACGAGTCAACGTCGTGGTATGATCCGTCATAGACAGTGACTTTCACATTAGTAACCGGATAGCCGGCCACCGCGCCGGTCTGCATGCCCTCAACCAGCCCCTTCTGCACCGCCGGCAGGAAGTTGCCGGGAATGGCACCGCCGACAATCGCGTCGACAAACCATTCCTCTTCATCCGGCTGGCGCGGTTCCACGCGCAGATAAACTTCGCCGTACTGTCCGCGGCCGCCGGACTGTTTCTTATGCTTGTGGTGTCCCTCACCCAGCGCGGTAACGGTTTCGCGATACGGCACCTTCGGAGTGCTGAGCACAACATCCACATTGGTGTTCTTTTTCATCAGCTTGACCGCCACGTCAATGTGAACGTCGCCGAGTCCCTGCAGAATGCTCTCACGTGTTTCGGTATTGCGGACCACATGCAGGGTGGGATCTTCCTGACAGACCCTTTGCAGAGCTGTGCCGAGCTTGTCTTCATCCGCCTGCGTTTTGGCATAGACCGCCTGGAACATTACCGGCGGCGGGAATTTAATCGGCGGATAGATGATTTTAGCTCCGCCGCCGCAGAGTGTATCGCCGACCGCGGTACTCTTCAGCTTGGGAATCGCCACAATATCACCGGCCACCGCGGTTTCAACGGTTTCCTGCTTCTTGCCGTTGACCACCAGCAGTGAACCGATCTTCTCTTTCTGCTCCTTGTTGACGTTGACAAGTTCGGAATCAGGCTTGAGGGTTCCGCCCAGCACCCGCACAAACGTCAACTGACCGACAAACGCATCATTCATTGTCCGCCAGACAAATGCCGACGGGGCGGCATCTTCCCCGGCGTCAATCAGCTTGCCTTCAGCATCGTGATGATCGACATCCAGCGGAGACGGAAACAGCCGGCCAATCCCTTCCAGCAGTTCGGTGACACCCACATCTTTGAGTGCCTTGCAGACAAACACCGGATACAATCCGCCATGGGCCACCGATGCCACCAGGCCTTTGGCAATTTCTTCCGGAGCAAGTTCTTCACCTTCGAGAAATTTTTCGATAAGCGTATCATCGGTTTCGGCCGCGCGTTCAACGAGGGCGCCTTTATATTCGTTGGCGGTCTCCGCGATATCTGCGGGAATATCCTTAGCGGCGAGAATATCAATCACCCCGCCGGTGGAATCCGGCAGAACCACGGGAACACAATTCTGACCAAAAGCTTCCTGGATTGCGGAAAGCGTCTGATTGTAATCGGTGTTATCTTTATCGAGCCCGGTGATAATAAAGCCGCGCGCCTTGACTTTACGCGAGTCAAGGCATTTCCAGACGCGGCGGGTGCCGACCTGGATCCCGGCCGAGGCATCGATGGTAATCAGGGCGGCATCGGTGGCGCGCGCAGCGGCAATCACCTGGCCATAAAAGTCCATAAAGCCCGGGGTATCCACGACGGTTACACCCAGCTTACGGCCGCCGGTGGTTGTATATTCGCCATGGAAGGGCTTGGCAAAAATGGTAATCTTGCGGGTTTTCTCTTCATCGGAATAATCCGCCATTGAAGAGCCGTTGACAACTGAGCCCAGCCGGTCGTTCAGTCCCAGCTTAAATGCCAGCGCATCGGTCAGAGTGGTTTTCCCGCTTCCGGTGTGTCCCATCAAGCATACAGTACGAACATCTGCAACGTGGATTCCCTTCATAAGCGTATCATCTCCTTATATCTATTACTGGATTTGATGCATTAAACGTTGCAGCATTGCACAAAAACCGTGGTAATGCAACACCGGAAAACAGCGAAAATGCAAGATTGAACAGGGCGGCGGATCGTTGTTAGTATTAGTACATTTACTGGACAGCAGTTTAATTAAGGGCATTTATTCATGCACATCAGTGACGGGATATTAGCGCCGCCGGTACTGGCGGCGGGCGCGCTGCTGAGTGCCGGGGGGCTGGGTATCGGCCTGCGCCGTATCAGGGATGAGGATATTCCGCGCACCGCGATGCTGACCGCGGCTTTTTTTGTTGCCTCACTGATACATGTGCCGCTGGGACCATCGACGGTTCATTTAATTATCAACGGACTGGCCGGTATCATTCTCGGCTGGGCCGCGTTTCCGGCTTTGTTTATAGGGCTTTTGCTGCAGGCGCTGCTTTTCGGTTACGGCGGACTCTCGGTGCTGGGAGTCAACACGTTTAATACAGCCGCCCCGGCGGTGCTATGCGGCAGTCTGTTTCATTTGCTGCGCCGCCGCAGTCCGGACGGATTAATTAAGCTGCCGGTGGCGGCGGGGCTGTGCACGGCCCTGTGCATTGCCATGACCGGACTATTGAATGCGGTGGTGCTGATCACCAGCCACAGCCGTTTTATGAATGCGGCTCTGGCGCTGCTGGCGGCGCATGTGCCGGTAATGATAATTGAGGCGGTACTTTCCGCTTCAATCATCGCCTTTTTGCTTAAAACCCGTCCCGACTTGCTGGAGCCGCGGGCATGAACCTGACCGACAGCTTAAACAACCATTATCCGGCAAGCGTGCTGGACCGGCTTGATCCGCGGCTGCGGCTGCTGGCAGCGCTGCTGCTGATAACGGTTATAATTCTGTTGCAGTCACGCCCGGCACTGGCGACAGTGCTGGGCGGCGCAATTGTCATGGCGGTGGCAGCGCGCCCGCCGCTGACCGTTACACTGACCAGAATAATCCCGCTGAATGTCATGCTGGCGCTGTTTTTTCCGTTTATCGCACTTGCACATGTCCAGGGTCTGCAGTTCGGCGTTTCCGCCAAGGGGTTGCACCTCTTCATTGACATAGTGCTGCGGGCCAACGCGCTTTTGATCACCGCCCTTGCGCTGGTCGGGTCACTTGATATACCCGTGCTCGGGCATGCGCTGGTACACTTGCGTGTTCCCCGCCGCCTGGCGCATCTGCTGCTGTTCACCATCCGCTATCTTGAAGTAATGCACCGTGAATTCATGGCCCTCTCCCGTGCCGCGCGGGTGCGCAACTTCCATCCGGGAGCCAACCGCCACACCTACCGCACGCTTGCCGCAATGGTCGGACAACTGCTGTTGCGCAGTCTCGACCGGGCTGAACGCATTCTCAAAGCAATGAAGTGCCGCGGCTATAACGGACAGTTCCATCTGCTGCGCCATTTCAGCTTCCGCGCTTGTGACGCCGTCTTTGCCTTGTGCTTCGTACCGGGATGCGTATTATTGATAGTATTTGACAGGATGCTGTGATGGAACCGTTGTTCATTCTTGAAAACATTGATTTTGCCTACAAGGAGGGCCGCCGGGTTTTGCAGGGGGCCTCTTTTGATTTGCACGCAGGGGAACGAGTGGCATTGACCGGCGGCAACGGCACCGGCAAAACCACGCTGCTGCACCTGATGGTCGGTTTGCACAAACCGCAATCCGGCACGCTCAGCGCGTTCGGACGCGCCAGACACAGCGAACACGATTTCCATGAAGTACGCTGCCGCGCCGGACTGGTTTTCCAGGATCCGGATGACCAGCTTTTCTCGGCAACCGTTGCCGAAGATGTCGCCTTTGGTCCGTTTAATCTGGGATGGGAAAGGCGGCGGGTGGCGGAGGCGGTTGATGCCACTTTGCAGAAACTGGATCTGGCCGATTTTCATGACCGCGTGGTTTATCATCTTTCCTACGGTGAGAAGCGGCTGGTGGCTCTGGCGAGTGTACTGGTAATGCAACCGGAGGTATTGCTGCTGGACGAACCGAATGACGGACTGGACAGCGCGCACTCCGCCAGACTGGTTGACATCTTGCAGCAATCAGATTGCGCCATGCTGATTGCATCCCACGACCGGGACTTCCTGAAAAAAGTGACAAACCGTGCCGTTAAACTTGCGGATGGCGGCATCATTTAGTCAGGTGGCAGGGGGCTGGTTTCAGGTGTTTTTGCCGATGGCGCGCACATCCGCGGCGGACGGTGCCTGGTAAACCCTGAGCCCGAATTCGGGTGCGACTGCCAGTACGTGATCAAAAATATCGGACTGCACGCCTTCATACTGCACCCAGCGGGTATCATTGACAAATGCGTAAAGCTGTATCGGCAGGCCCTGCGGAGTCGGTTCAAGCTGACGGACAATCATAATCAAATCCTGCCGGATCAGCGGATGCGTCTTTAGGTACTCCACCAGATAGGCGCGGAAAGTGCCCACATTGGTCAGCTTGCGACCGTTGGCGGGAGATGCCGGATCAATGCCTTTTTCCCGGTTGTCACGCTCGATATCGGCCAGTTTGGTATCAATGTAGCCGGTGATTAATTGCATCCGCCGCAAACGTTTAACTTCCTCGTCATCGATAAAATGGATGCTGGTCATATCGATAAAGATACTGCGTGCGATACGCCGTCCGCCGGTTTCGGTCATTCCGCGCCAGTTTTTGAAGGAATCGGAGATGAGTGCATAGGTGGGAATGGTGGTGATGGTGCGGTCCCAGTTGCACACTTTGACGGTTGTGAGGGTAATATCGATGACATCACCATCGGCATTATATTTGGGCATTTCCAGCCAGTCGCCGACAGCGAGCATCCGGTTGGCTGAAAGCTGGATTCCGGCCACAAAGCCGAGAATCGGATCCTTGAACACCAGCATCAGCACCGCGGTCATGGCACCCATGCCGCTGATCAGCAGGCCCGGCGAGCGGCCCATCAGGGTTGCCAGCAAAACGATCACCATCACCAACGACAGTGCCAGCTTGACGGCCTGGAGAAAACCGCGCAACGGCACCTGGCGCGAAACCGTATAGCGGTTATAGATTTCCAGCGCACCGTCGAGAAGTGCATGCACCGTGAAGAGTCCGGCCAACCAGAGCCAGAGCTGGGCGGTCAACCGCAAAAACCCGCCATAGACCGGGGCGTTGGTGAACCATGATGCGCCGAGGGCATTAATGATCACCGCCGGCACCAGCCATGCCGCGCGTTTGAACGCCCCGTGTCTGGCAAAGATGACATCCCATTGTGTCGGCGTTTTATCGGCCAGACGGTGGAACAGCGGAACAATAAAGCGCGCCACAAGCACCAGCGCCGCCACCGCTAACGTAAAAATTGCGAGGATCGTCAGTCCGGCCGCCAGTGGTTCGGCGGCGGAAATTCCGCGCTCTGAAAAAATATGCCGCAGATATTCGTACATGTTTTCGCTCCCTTGCTTTTGTTGGACTGATGCACTTAAATACGCCAAAGAAGAGGGTATGTCACGCCTCAAACTGCGGAGCATCTGCGATTAGGTGCAAATACTTTATAGTTCAGCAGAATGCGCCGACCACAGAGGAGGACAGGAACCCACGGATGGCAGGAGGAAGAGAAGAGGGAGATTTGCGTGTACGAGTATGTGTACGAGTACGGTGGACCATTCGGACCGGAAGCCCCTTACTCGTACACGTACTCTTACACTCGACTCTCTTGACCCATGTGCGGAGAGCACGTTATCGCCGCTGGGGAATGGGGAAT
>PXDI01000132.1 GCA_003565095.1 PVC group bacterium
AGTGCACGGTTGAAAGCGGCAACCGCAGCAGCATGCTGCTGCTGGGAACGTAATGCCAGGCCCATATTGTAGGCGGCTTCCGCATTGGCCGGATTCAATCGCAAAACGCGGTCATATGCCGTAACGGCCTCGATCAGGCGTCCTTCACGGTGAAATTCCATCGCGCGTGTGAATTCCTGTTGAACAGCAGCTTCCAGTTGATGGGCGCTCATCGCTGCGCGTGGATCGCGTGTAAAGTCCCGCTGGAAGATTTTCTTTAGACCTTCAGCCCGCCGGGAATCCTGGATAAGGCGTTCATAAATCAGGCACAGCTCCCAAAGGGGGTCGGGGTGCTGCGGATTTGCTTTTATGACATCCCGGAAAAGAATAACCGCCTGGTCGAGATCGCCGGCAATAATGGCCAGCCGGGCGGTATTCAGTTGCTTGGTGCTTTCCTCCGGCAGAGTGCCGGTTGACGGCAGGGGTGGTGGTTGTGTGTCGTCATCGGACATTCTTTGGGCCAACGTGCTGGCGCGATGTGTGTCGCCGGCCTGTTCTATGTAGCGTTGAAGCACGGTGGTTCCTTCCTCCGGACGATTGAGCCGGTCGCGCAGCAGGATGCCGAGATTGTAGAGCGCCGGCAGGTAGGCCGGATCGCGGGCAAGCGCTTCGCGCAGCAGCGGTTCCGCCTGAGCGGCCTGTCCTGTGGATATTTCGATGGCGGCAATTCTGCAAAGGACGCGTGGGGAGTGCGGGGTGCGCTGGTATGCTTCGTCGAGCGCATCGCGCGCCAGGGAGAATTCCTGCATATGCATGTATAGATCTGAGAGCAGTTCAAGCGGGCGGATTTCCGGGGGTGTGAAATCGGCCGTATTATCAGCGGCGCGGCGAAAGGCCTTCACTGCGACACGGTGGCGGCCGGTCCGCCATGCGGCAATCCCCAGATTGGTTTGAATGGAGGGGTCTTCGGGTACAAGCCGGGCGGTCTTGCGCAGAATTTTGTAGGCTTCGGCATCCTCCCGTTGGTCAAGCAGATCAATGGCCTGTTCGAGCGCCTCATTAGCCTGCATTCTGACTGTTTCAGCATCCCGGCCGGCGCAACCGCTTAAGGTGCCCGCAAATACGGCAATTCCGGCACAAAGCACAACCTGATATACGATTGATTTCATAAAGCTGAAAATATATTAGATATGCCCCATCCGTCCAGCTAAAACGGGTCTGCAAAAAAATACCTTGCAGCGGGGCGGTGATCAGCCTATTATCAGCCGTTTTGTAATCATTGGAGAGGGTTGAAGAAATGAAGAAGAACATACATCCGGCATATGAGGACGCCAAGGTCATCTGTGCCTGCGGAAACGTTGTGGAAACCCGTTCGACGGTGAAGGAAATGCATGTGAACACATGTTCGGCGTGTCATCCTTTCTATACCGGTCAGGCGACTTTCCTTGATACGGAAGGCCGCGTTGAGCAGTTCCGCAAGCGTTACGCCGCGGCTGCCAAGCAGTAGATTTGACATCAGGGCCATGTGACGGATTGCCGTAAACATGGCCCTTTTTGTATTCTATGATAAATATATCAGCCATACGTAAGATGCTGGCACGCCTGGACGAGGTTGAGCATGCGCTTTCGCAGCCGGGGGTTGCGGGCGGTAAGCGTTATCGTGAGCTTGTGCGCGAACATGCGCGTTTGCGCGGTCTGGCTGATAAATCCGCGGCTTACGAAAAGCTTTGCAGTGAGCTGGATGAACACCGCGAGTTTCTTGCTGCGTCTGATGCCGACCCGGAAATGGCGGAACTGGCTGAAGCGGAAGTACATGCCGCGGAAGAGCGGCTGCCGGTGCTTGAGCGTGAGCTGCTGGCGGCGCTTTTGGCGCCTGAACCGGATGCCGACCGCAACGCGATTATGGAGATCCGGGCGGGTACCGGGGGCGATGAAGCCGCGTTATTTGCCGGTGATCTCTATCGCATGTACTGCCGCTATGCCGAGATGCGTGGATGGAAAACCGGCCTGATCGACATGAGTTCCAGCGATGTGGGTGGCATTAAGGAAGCGGTTTTTGCGGTTGAAGGCCAGAATGCCTATGGCCGTTTGCGGCACGAGATGGGTGGTCACCGTGTCCAGCGGGTGCCGCAGACGGAGTCGCAGGGGCGTATTCACACCTCGGCCGCAACTGTGGCGGTTTTTCCTGAAGTTGAAGAAACCGACGAGGTTCCGATTGATCCGGAAGATCTGCGGATTGACATTTTCCGCGCCTCCGGCGCCGGGGGGCAGCATGTTAATACCACCGATTCCGCTGTGCGTATTACTCATTTACCGACCGGACTGGTGGTGCAGAGTCAGGATGAGCGCTCGCAGCACCGCAACCGGGAAAAGGCGATGAGTGTGCTCAAGGCGCGTCTACGTGACCGTATGCTTCGTGAGGAAGCTGAACGTAAGGGCAATGTGCGGCGCAGTCAGATTGGTTCGGGGGACCGCAGTGAACGCATCCGTACTTATAACTTTCCGCAAAACCGCTTGACCGACCACCGGATTAATCTGACACTTTACAGCCTTGACCGCATTATTGAAGGGGCCTTGGATGAATTGCTTGATGCGCTTGAGGAGCAGGCAACCGCATTGCGCATGGAGCAGGAATTGTCCACTGGTGATGAATAATAGTGATGACCGAAATTCAGTCACATACTGTCGGCGGAATCAGGCACAAGACTGTAGGCTATCTTGGTGGGAAGCGGCTTGAATCACCGGAAATTGCCTGTGATCTGCTGCTGGCGCGCCTGCTGGGCTGCCGTCATCTTGAGGTTGCGCTCCATAATGCTGATGTGCTTAGTCCACCGCGGGTTGAAGCAATGCGCCGTGCGGTCAAGCGTTTGGCGGATGGTGAACCGGTCCAGTACATTCTGGGTGAGACGGAATTCATGGGGCACCGCATAAAAGTTGACCGGCGTGTATTAATCCCCCGTCCTGAGACTGAGGTGCTGGTTTCAACTGTGCTGGCCTGTGCCGAGTTATGGAAGCAGCCGGAAGTGCGTGTGACGGATGTGGGCACGGGCAGCGGCTGTATTGCCGTGAGTATTGCCCGGGAGCGTCCGCAGGCGCGTTTGCTGGCACTGGACATCAGTGAGGAAGCGCTTGAGTTGGCGCGTGAGAACGCCGCAAAACTGGGCGTGGACGGGCAGATTGTTTTTGCCTGTGCGGAGATGGCGGATGTACTGGAGCCGGAAACGGTTGATATCGTGGTCAGTAATCCGCCGTATGTCAGATCGTTCGACTGGGAAAGATTGGCTCCGCAAGTGCGTGATTACGAGCCGCGGGTGGCGTTGGACGGCGGGAAGAGCGGCCTGGATATAATTGCGGCGGTGGCCGAAGACGCAATGATCGCCCTGCGGGAAGGCGGGGGGCTGTTTCTTGAGGTCGGGGCCGGACAGGCGCAGGAGGTTGCATCCATGCTGGAAAGCTGCGATTACCGGGATGTTGCCGTAATCCGCGATCTGGCCGGGTGTGAACGGATTGTGTCAGCCCGCCGCGGCTGAGTTGTGTGTGAATCGCATACAAGGGCGATGCCGCAGCGTTGTTATATTCACCATGAGTTTTATGTTACAGCTTGATAATGACAACTTGCGCGAGGCGCTGCGTAAGGTCAGTTCGCTTGCCGAACGGTGCGGCGGGTTTGCGCTGGCGGTCGGGGGCTGTGTGCGTGACTCGCTGCTCAATCTGCCTGCCAAAGATCTTGATATTGAAGTATACGGCATAGACCCCGTGGTACTGAAGAAAGAGTTGGCCGCGGTTTTCAAGATAGATCTGGTGGGGCAGGCCTTCGGGGTTATAAAACTGCATGGGCTGCCGGTGGATGTTTCTGTTCCGCGGCGTGAATCGAAGGCCGGGCTTGGTCACCGCGGTTTTGATATCAGTTCAGATCCTCAGATGTCTGTTGAAGAGGCTTCGCTGCGCCGGGACTTCACGATTAACGCCATGGCTTACGATCCGCGGGCAGGCCGTCTGTACGATTATCACGGCGGGGTGCAGGATCTGCGGAACAGCATATTGCGTCATGTATCGGATAAGTTCAGTGAAGATCCCTTGCGGGTCCTGCGCGGTATGCAGTTTGCGGCCCGTTTCAATTTGACTGCAGCACCGGAAACCCTGCGGTTATGTGCTGCGCTTGAAATGGAGGGATTGGCCGGAGAGCGTATTTTTGATGAGTGGAAGAAAATGCTGCTTGCGGGCAAGCTGATTTCACGCGGTTTGAATTTTCTGAAAGAGAGCGGGTGGCTCAGGTATTATCCGGAACTGGCGGCGTTGGACGGCTGTCCGCAGGATCCGCGGTGGCATCCTGAGGGAGATGTCTGGACGCATACGCTGTTATGTATGGATGCGTTTGCTGCTGAACGCAGTGGCGATGATTTTGAAGACCTGGTCGTTGGTCTGGCGGTGTTGTGTCATGATTTCGGCAAGCCTTTGACGACGGGATTTGACGGGGAATATCTCCGTTCGCCGGGCCACTCGGAAGCCGGGGAGGCACCGGTCCGGGCTTTCATTAAACGAATGAGTGCTCAGAAAGATCTGCTGGAGGCGGTTCTGCCGCTGGTGTTGCACCATATGCGTCCCATCGAGCTTTTCAATGCAAAGGCATCGGAAGCGGCGATCAGAAGACTTTCCGCGCGGGTCGGGCGCATTGACCGGCTGGTGCGTGTGGCGCGCGCCGATCGGTATGGCTGCGGTCAGGATTTATCCGCAGAAGATGCTGCCGGGGAATGGCTGCTGGCAAAAGCGGATGAACTGGCTGTGCGTGATTCCGCGCCGGCGCCGCTTATAATGGGCCGTCACCTTATCGAGCTCGGGATGCGCCCCGGGCCGGCATTTCAGCCGATCCTTGACCAGTGCTATGAAGCCCAGCTTGACGGGCGGATCAGCACAGTGGAGCAGGGAATACAGCTTGTCAGGACGCTATTGCCATGAATCAACCGATGTTCAGACCTCCGGCGGAAGCCGATAGCCTTATTCTGCAAATTGACCGCGGCTGCCCGCACAACAGTTGTACTTTCTGCGGGATGTACAATGCCACCAAATATTTTTGCCGCCCACTGCCGGAGGTAATCAAGCTGATTGATGTTGAAAGCCGCCATTATCCCGGTGCGCGCCGGGTTTTTCTGGCGGACGGGGATGTTTTTGCGCGGCCGTTCGAAGAATTGCGCCTGATACTGCAAGCGCTGAATAACGTCTTTCCGCGGGTAAGCAGGATAAATCTTTACGCCAACGGCAGTTCGATTGCTGCGAAGAGTGCGGAACAGTTGCGGGTGTTGCGGCGGTTGAGGCTGCATACGTTATATATGGGGCTGGAGAGCGGTTCGGAAGAAATTCTGCGCAACTGTCGCAAGCGTGAGAGTGCTGCGCAAATGGTGCGTGCGGGTGTAATGGCGCGTGAAGCGGGATTGCGGATGTCGGTGATGGTGCTGCTGGGGTTAGGCGGCGTTGACGGAAGC